>JBAXFC010000444.1:0-3553 GCA_037140135.1 Chloroflexota bacterium | reverse complement strand
CCGTTGGTGATGCCGAGGGCCGCCAGCTCGCCGACGATCGCGTAGCCGTGGACCACGCCACTCGCGAGGAGGGCGAGCACGAACGGCTCCATCCACCGGTGGTGGCTGCCGACCTGCGCCCAGCCGCGATGGATGGGGGCGCCGGAGGCATCGCGGGATGAGGCGATGCCGTTGGTGGAATCAGGCGCCGTCGCAGGCGAGGGGTCGGGGACGCGGTCGGCCGGCTCGTTCATGTGCCGGGAGCATAGACGGTCGCGCGACACCCGGTGGTCCCGCCGATGCGACGCGCGCAACAGGCGTCTGTCACGGCAGCCGCGGCGGGGTCCGGGACTGGCCTGCGGGACTGGCATCCGGCGAGCGTCCGGGCACGCTAGGCTGCTGCGCCATGAGCTCCCGCGAACGCACCCTGGCCGCCATCGTCGACACGTTCGTCCCTGCGGCCGAAGGGCTGCCCTCGGCGAGCGAGCTCGGCATCCACCGACGACTCCTCGAGGAAGTGAAGCTTCTCGGCAAACCGGCGCTCGCCCAGCAGATGGACCTGCTGCTGTCCGCGGTCGACACGCGCCTGGGCAACCTCGCCGTCTCCGGCCACCCGACCCGCGTCACCAAGATGTCCCCCGAGGCGCGTCAGCGCTGGCTGCACGGCCTGGGCGCAAGCCCGCTGCCGATCCGCCGCATGGCCTTTCAGGATCTCAAGCGCCTGACCCTCCTGCTCGCCTACGGCATCGAGGACTCGCCCTGGCGGGCGCGGACCGGCTTCGTGCCCCCGATCCCCGACGCACCGAGCCCGAGCAAGGTCCGCGTCCGCACCCCCAAGGCAGGTGAGACGCTCGATGCCGACGTCGTGGTCATCGGCTCCGGCGCGGGCGGTGGCGTGGCGGCCGGGATCCTGGCCGCGGCCGGGCGCAAGGTCCTCGTCCTCGAGCGGGCTGCGATGGTCACCGAGGAAGGGTTTGGCGGCCCGGAGCTGGCCGGCCTCGGCGCCCTGTTCCTGGACCGCGGCCTGGCGGCGACCTCCGACCGCTGGATCTCCATCCGTGCAGGCTCCGCCGTCGGCGGCGGGACCGTCGTCAACTGGGCCTCCTCGCTCCGTGCGCCCGCCGCCGTCCGCGAGGAGTGGCGTGCCGCCGGCATCGGCGACGACCTTGACGACCACTACACGGCGATGGAGCAGGACCTCTGCGTCACCTCCGAGGAGAGCATCCGCAACGGGCCCAACTCGCGGCTCCAGGCGGGCCTCGAGGCCCTCGGTCACCCGGTCCACACGATCCCGCGCAACGTCCAGGGCTGCACGGACTGCGGTCCGTGCGCCGTCGGCTGCCGGAAGGGCGCCAAGCAGTCCGTCCTGCGCAACTTCCTGGCTTCGGCCTGCGAGCAGGGCGCGGAGATCCTCGACTCCACCGAGGTCCTCACCGTCACCACGGAGAACGGCCGCGCGACCGGCGTCACCGCCCGTGTCCCCGGCGGCACGATCACGGTCCGGGCACCGATGGTCGCGCTCGCCGGCGGCTCCATCCTCTCCCCCGCCGTCCTCCAGCGCTCCGGGATCGCCCCCGAGTCGGCCGGGCACAATCTGCGGATGCACCCGGTCGCGGCCGTCGGCGGCATCTACGGCGAGAGCCTCTCCCCCTGGTCGGGCGTGCCACAGAGCGTGATGAGCGACGCGTTCGCCGAGATCGACGGGTCATGGGGCTTCCGTCTCGAGGCGGCACCCACCCACCCGGGCCTGATCGCAACCGGCTTCCCGTGGTGGGAACCGGCAGACCATCGCGAGTACATGCGCCGCTGCGACAACGTGGCCGCCTTCCTGGCCATCGTCCGCGACCGCAACAGCGGCCGCATCGCGCTGCGCAAGGACGGCACGGTGGACATCTTCTACAAGCCGGGAGCACCGGAGCGCGAGCTGCTGCGCCAGGCCCAGATCGAGATGACGCGGATCCACCGGGCAGCGGGCGCGGAACGGACGATCCCGCTCGTCACGCCCCCGCTCGACTGGCAGCGCGGCCAGGCCTTCGAGCCGTATCTCGAGGAGCTGGGGCGGCGCTCGATCGCAGCCAACCGCATCCTGCTGTTCACGGCCCACCAGATGTCGAGCTGCAGGATCGGCCACAGCCCCAAGACCAGCACGGCGAACCCGGACGGCCAGGTCCACGGCGTGAAAGGCCTGTACGTCACGGACGCATCGGCGATGCCGACGGCCTCGGGCGTGAACCCGATGCTCTCGCTGATGGCGATCGCACGCCGGACGGCGACGAGGATGGCCGCCGCCTCCTGACCAGCCCGCACGCTCGCGGGCGCACCGGGCACGCTCGCGGGCGCACCGGGCAGGGCGGGCGCACCGGGCAGGGCGGACAGGCGCTGCGCGCACGAGCGCTCCGGCCGCGGATGGCCGTCGGCCGCCTCAGTCGCGCTCCGGCAACCCCAGGGCGGCCCGGATCCGGGCCGCCAGCGCCGGGACCGGGTCGGTCAGGCCGTGTCCGGCATCGACGAGCTCCGCGTCCCAGCCGCCTCGATCGCCCAGCCCGCGCGGCCCGAGGTCGTCCTCCATGCGCGCAACCAGGAACGTCGAGAACTGCCGGTGGTCGTCGCGGTCCCGCGCCGGGCCGGCGTACACCTCCACGGCGAGCGACGGCGGCGCGACGGCCCGGTCGTGGAGCTCCGGCCACAGCTCGGCGAGCGCGCCGCCCCCGCCCACCGTCTCCACCACGAGCAGCACCTGCGTGCGCTCACCGCGCAGCCGGAGGTCCGGGGAGGCGGGATGGCGTCGCTCGGCGCCCCGGGTGACCTTGACGCCATCCATCGGCCCGATGGCACCGAGCAGATGGTCGATGAAGGCTGCCCGGACCGTCCGCCGGGGAGAGAGCGCCGGCTGGCCCACCGCATCCCGGCGCCAGATCCGCATCGCGAGACCCCGGGCATCGCGCGTCGGCTCGCCGGCCGGCACGGCCGAGAGCGCCGCCGCGGGAGCCGCCGCCACCCACAGGCAGGCGAGCGCATCGAGGATGTCGTCGTCCGCCGCGCCCTGCGGATGGATCACCGGGATCGGCCGTCCGAGGACGCCCTCGAGCAGGATCCGGCGGCGGAGGCGCCCCTCCTCGGTCCGCTTGGAGGACGCGATCGGGTTCCCCTCGTTGAGGTCCGTGAAGACGACTTCGGGATGCACCTCCATCACGAGCGGGCGGCTCGTGACCGGGTCCTGCATCGAGGGCTCGATGCTCGCGTCCACGTCCCGGATCCGGGGCAGGAGGGCGAACGACTGCTGGGTCAGCCCGAAGGCGGTCCGCCGCGGGTCCTCGAAGCTGCGCAGGTCCAGGGCCGGCCGCGGCGGCGCCGGGAACACGGAGGATCCACGGGCGAGGTCGAGCAGGGAGCGGGCCGCGATGTCACAGGCGCGACCGCCGTCGTGCCGCTCGGACTCGAGGCCGATCGGGATGTCGATGGCGATCCGGTCCGCGTCCATGGCCAGGACGGTGGCGAAGTCCCCCACCACCGAGAGTACGACGGCACCCGGGTGACCGTTTGCGTCCACATCGCCCTGGGCCACGACCCAGCC
>JBAXFC010000443.1:0-3556 GCA_037140135.1 Chloroflexota bacterium | reverse complement strand
CTCGGCGGCGGCACAGCAACGGCCAGCATCACAGTGGCGCCGGGCGCCGATCCCGCGACGATCATGGCGTCGCTCACGAACGTGGGCAACCGCATCGCGGCGCTGCAGCACGCGGACGGCGGCTGGTACTTCGGCGTCGACGACACCGACTGCGGCGCGGGCCCGGGCGTGTCGTGCGCCAACACCTTCGGCTACACGGCGCTCGGCCTGCTCGCGTCGTACGAGCACACGGGCGCACCGGCTCTGCTCACCGCGGTGCAGAACGCGGGCAACGCGCTCGTGGCGGAGTACACCGCTGAGAATCCGAAGCTGCGGCCGTACACCTCGGATGTCGAGTTCCTCGTCGCGCTCGGGCAGGTCACCGGCAATGCGACCTACACGGCCACCGCCACTGCCACCAGCGGCCTCGGCGTCACGTTCTCCATCGCCGGCGCCTCCTCGGGCGTCTGCTCGATCAGCACCGCCACCGTGACCTTCACCGGCCCCGGCATCTGCACCGTCTACGCCGACCAGAACGGCAACGGGACGTACAACGCGGCCCCGCGCCAGTCCCAGAGCTTCAACGTCGCAGCAGCGATGCTCGACCAGACCATCTCGTTCACCACGTCGGTGCCGGAGACCCCGACCGTCGGCGGGACCTACAACGTGGCTGCGACCGCTTCCAGCGGCCTTACGGTCACGATCTCCATCGACGCCTCCTCCGACCCGGGCGCCTGCTCGCTGGCCGGGGCGACGGTCTCGCTCCTTGCCACGGGCAGCTGCGTGATCGATGCGAACCAGGCCGGCAACGCGACGTACAACGCCGCGCCGCAGGTCCAGCAGACCTTCACGATCGCGGCCAAGCAGGCCCAGACCATCACCTGGGCGTCCTACGCGGCGTTCCAGGCCGGCGCCAGCCTCGACATCCACGCCACCACGACCAGCCCCAACGACATCGTGTACACGTCCGCTACGCCGGCGGCCTGCACGATCAGCCCGGATCCCAACGTCCTCTCGTCGGGCACGGACTTCACGGTCACATTCATCGGGCACGGCGTGATCTGCACGATCTACGCGGACCAGACAGCCACCCGGCTGTACAACGCCGCAACCCGGAAGTCGATCAGCTTCTTCCTGCCCTGACGGCCGGTTGATCCAGGAAGCCCCCGGGCGGCCACCGCCCCCGGGGGCTTCTTCATGCCCGGCAACGCCGACCCGCCGGGCATCGACGCCGTCCGGTGCGGCTTCGCACCATCGGCATAGCCCCCTCTGAGCGTGCCGCCTACCAGAACCGCATAGTACGTACCCGGGTGGGGACCCCGTCGGCATGGGGTTGGCACCCCGGTCCGCACTCCGGTGGGGTCCTGCCCGGACCAGGACCATCGGCGGCGTGATCGAGGCCGGCCCTAGGGGACGCGAAACGGGCGGCCCCGGAGGGCCGCCCGTCTGCGTGTCTGCGATGAACCTCCGCGCGGCTCAGCCCGCGACGGCCTCCTCGCGCATCCCCCACGGGGAGCCGTACTCGACGAGGAGCTCCAGGAACGGCTTGGGCGCGAACGCCTCCGGCCCGAGCACGCCTGCGCCGGACCACGTGCCGCGAGCGAGCAGCTCCAGCCCCACGATCGGGTTGATCGCCGTCTGCCACACGACCGCCTGGGAGCCGTACTCCTTCCACGACCAGTCGCTGTCCACGACGTGGTAGAGGTAGACGGCCCGGGGAGCCCCGTCCTTGCCCTTGCCCGTGACGTACGTCCCGGCGCAGGTCTTGCCGTGCATCTTCTCGCCCAGGCCCGCCGGATCCGGCAGGCACGCGGCCACGACATCGCGCGGCGAGACCGCCACGCCCCTCACGGACACCGGCGCCGTGCGGTCCAGGCCCAGGGTGTGGAGCACCTTGAGCACGTTGATGAACTCGTCGCCGAGGCCGTACTTGAAGGTCACGCGCTTGGCCTTGACCCAGCGCGGGATCAGCAGGACCTCCTCGTGCTCCACGTTGACGCACTCGACAGGACCAATGCCCTCGGGGAAGTCGAAGATCTCGCCCTCGGAGAACGGGGGAGTGGTGTACCAGCCCTTGCCCTCCTCCCAGATCACGGGCGGGTTGAGGCACTCCTCGATGGTGGTCCAGATGGAGAAGGACGGCGCGAAGTCGTAGCCGTCCACGACCAGGTTGGCGCCGTCGCGGACGCCCGCCTCGTCGATCTCGCTGAACAACTCGTCCTGCGCGTACCGGGCGAAGATGTCCGACAGGCCGGGCTCGACGCCGAGACCCACGAGCGCGAGGCGGCCTGAGGCCTCCCAGTCGCCCGCCTTGGCGAACTGCTCGTCGCCGAGCTTGAGCCCGGAGAGCTCGTAGGGCTTCTCGGGATGCGGCTTGGAGAGGCTCATCGCCATGTCCATGTAGTTGACGCCGGCCGCTGCACAGGCATCGAAGATGGGCATGACGAACCGCGGATCGACCGCGTTGAGGACGTGGGTGACCGCGTTGTCCCGGATGACGCCCACGATCGACT
Organism: Chloroflexota bacterium; assembly: GCA_037140135.1. GTDB lineage: Bacteria > Chloroflexota > Limnocylindria > Limnocylindrales > CSP1-4 > CAIXZV01. Next base: position 1,064 of record JBAXFC010000443.1, on the reverse strand, counting down.
CGACCGATGAGGCATCGATGCGGCAGCCCGAGAACCGGGCATCACCCGCGACCTGGCCAAGCGCGTGGTCCACGCGCCGCTGGTCGTAGTCCGCGACCACCATGTGCTCGAAGAAGTCACGGCGGGCGGCGATGGCCACGGCCGCGGTGCCGACGCCCCCGGCGCCGACGACGAGGATGCGCATGACGAATGCACCTCTGCGAGGGGCACGCGACGGCACGAGGTCCGGCGCGGCCCGGATGATTTCAGGAGCGGATACGACCCCTCTTGGCGCCCATGATGTCAGCCCCCGGTGATTGCGCCTCGGGCCGGTTGGCCCGCGTTCCGGCTGGCGGCACACGGGCCCTCGACGCGGCCGAGGTTCCAAGAAGTTGCATTTGCCCGCTGAGCGGTCGTTCGAGAGCGAAACACGCTCAGATGCCCGCCCAGCGGTCATCTGCAACAGGAAGTCGCCGAGTTCGGCCCCGATTCGGCCTGGATCTCGCGCGAGTGCCCGCTGAGCGGGCAGATGCAACAAACGCGGGCGCCGGCCCCGGAAACGCGGGCGCCGGCCCCGGAAACGCGGGTGCCGAGCCAGGTCCCTAGTCCCGGATCGCCCCTCCCTCCCAGTCGATCGGGTGCGTGCTCGAGTCCGGGCGGCGCCTGAAGAACGCGGGTGCCTTCGCCCACCACGCAACCATGATCACGAGCCCGAGCAGGAACGAGATGATCGTGATCGCCAGCGGCACGCTGACGCCGAACCACTCGACGCCCGAGTAGGAGTTGGCCGGATCGGCCATGTCCACCGCGGAGCGGATGAAAGCCCACGTCAGCCCGAGGCCGCCGAGCAGCGGGACCACGCCCATGAACAGGAAGTTCTTGACGCTTCGCAGCAGCTCGTGGCGGTAGAAGATCGCGGACGCGTACCCGGTCAGCCCGTAGTAGAACGCGATCATCAGGCCCAGGGCGGCGAGCGCATCCCAGTAGATGTTCTCGCTGATGAGCTTGAGGCAGATGTAGAACACCACCGCGAGGATGCCCATCCAGATCGTCGCGTTGGTCGGCGTCTGGAAGCGCGGATGGAC
>JBAXFC010000442.1:0-3596 GCA_037140135.1 Chloroflexota bacterium | reverse complement strand
GCCGTGGGCTTTACGGATGACGATCTCGCGCAGCCCATCATCGGCGTCGCCACAACGTGGATCGAGACGATGCCCTGCAACATCAACCAGCGTCGGCTGGCTGAGTTTGTCAAGCAGGGCATCCGCGCCGCCGGCGGCACGCCGATGGAGTTTGGCACCATCTCGGTGAGCGATGGCGTGTCCATGGGCACCGAGGGCATGAAGGCGTCCCTCATCTCGCGCGAGGTCATCGCTGACTCCATCGAGCTTGTGGCGCGGGGCCACCTGTTTGACGGGATCGTCTGCCTGGTTGGCTGCGACAAGACCATCCCGGCTGCCGCCATGGCGCTGGGCCGTCTGGATATCCCGGGCCTCATCCTCTACAACGGCACGATCATGCCGGGCACCTACAAGGGCAAGCCCGCGGACGTGGTCACCGTGTTCGAGGCGATCGGCGCGTACCGCGCGGGCACGATCACGCTCGAGGATCTCTACGAGGCCGAGAACGGCGCCTGCCCCGGCGCCGGTGCGTGCGGCGGCCAGTTCACCGCCAACACGATGTCCCAGTTCCTCGAGTTCATGGGCCTCTCGCCGGCGGGCCTCAACGGCATCCCGGCCGAGGATCCCAAGAAGGACGAGGCCGCCCGCCAGGCGGGCGAGCTCGTCATGACGCTGGTCCACCACGACATCCGCCCCTCCTCCATCGTCACCCGCAACTCGCTCGAGAACGCGGTGGCGGGCGTCGCCGCGACCGGCGGCTCCACGAACGCAGTCCTGCACACGCCGGCGATCGCCTTCGAGTTCGGGATCCCGTGGACGGTTGATGACTTCTCCACGGTGGCGGACCGCACGCCGCTGATCGCGGACATGCGCCCGGGTGGTCGCTACCTCGCCGCGGACCTGTACGAGGCGGGCGGCGTGTCCATCGTGGCCCGCGAGCTGCTCAAGGGGGGCTTCCTGCACGGCGACGAGAAGACGGTCGATGGCCGGACGATCGCCAGGATCGCGGCCGACGCGGTCGAGACTCCGGGGCAGCCGGTGGTCAAGCCGATCGAGACGCCGATCAAGCCGTTCGGCGGGCTCACGATCCTCAAGGGCTCGCTCGCACCCGAGGGCTGCGTCGTCAAGCTCGCCGGCCACGAGCGCCGCCACCACCGCGGCCCGGCGCGCGTGTTCGACACCGAGCACGCCTGCTTCGAGGCGGTCCAGGCGCGCCAGATCAACGAGGGTGATGTCATCGTCATCCGCTACGAGGGTCCGGTCGGCGGGCCCGGGATGCAGGAGATGCTCTCCGTCACGGGTGCCATCCAGGGCCAGGGGATCGGCGAGCACGTCTCGCTCATCACCGACGGCCGGTTCTCCGGCGGCACGCACGGGCTGATGATCGGCCACGTGGCACCCGAGGCCGCCGTGGGCGGACCGATCGCGCTCGTCGAAGAGGGCGACATCATCGTCGTGGACGTGGACGCGAAGGAGCTCAACATCGAGGTTGCGCCCGAGGTCCTCGCCGAGCGGCACGCCCGCTGGACGCCGCGCGCGCCGCGTTACACCACCGGTGTCTTCGCCAAGTACGCGGCGCTCGTGTCGTCCGCTTCCGAGGGGGCGATCACGTCCGGGGCCCCGCTCCAGCGGGCGCTGGCCGCCCGCACGAACGACGTCCGGTAGGGACCGGGCACGCGGCGAAGGGCAAGGCGGACCGCATGGCACTCCGGATCTCGTTCAAGACCTCACCGCGGCGGGTTGACTGGGCGACCCTCGACGCCACCTGGAAGGCCGCGGGCGAGATGGGTGGCTGGCAGGGCGCGTGGATGAACGACCACCTCACCGACCTGGACCCGGAGACCCCGGGGGCGTCGCTCGAGGCGCTCACGCTCGCAGCCACCCTGGCCCACCGGGTGCCCGGGATGCGGATCGGCCACGGGGTGCTCGCGAACACCTTCCGGCACCCCGTGGTGCTGGCCAAGGCGGCCGTGGTCATGGACCACGCGACGCGCGGCAACTTCGCCGTCGGCCTCGGCGCCGGCTGGTTCGAAGGGGAGCACGAGCCGTTCGGGATCCCGCTGCCGCCCATCGGGGAGCGGATCGACCGGCTCATCTCCGCCGTGGAGGTGCTCACCGCGCTCTGGTCACCGGCCGGTGCCTCGGCGCCCGGCATCACGCGCGACGACCCGTTCTACCCGCTGGCGGGGGCGGTCTGCGCGCCCGCGCCGTTCACGCCCGGCGGCCCGCCGATCATCCTGGGCGGCCAGAAGCCGCGCGGCATCCGGCTGGCTGCACGGCGGGGCGCGGGCTGGCTGCTCACCGGGACCGAGGCCGGCGACGTGGGCTACTTCAGCGCCAGGCGGGACGAGCTGCTGGCCGCCCTCGAGGCGGAGGGACGGGATCCGGCCGGCTTCGAGCTGATCGGCCAGGTCCACGCCGGCGCGAATGCGCCATCACGCGCCCAGGCCCTGGACCAGGCGCGGGCGATGGCAGCGGCAGGCGCCACGGAGATCATCGTCGGCGTTCCCGCAGCCCTCGGCCCACACGGGCTCGAGGATGCCCACCGCGGGGTGCTGCTGCCGCTGCGGGCAGAGCTGGGGTAGGAACGTGGACGCAGCGGACGCATCGGCAACGAGCACGCAGCCGGCCGCCACCATCCGCCGCCTCGACGTCACCGACGAGCCGGGGCTCCTTGCCTTCACCCGGATCCGGAACGCCGTCACGCCCGACAACACCACCTCGCCCGACGAGCTGCGCTGGGAGCAGGCGACCTACCCGGGCCAGATCGAGCTGTTCCTGGCGGAGTCGGGGGACCGCGCCGGGGAGCCGGTCGGCGCCGCGACCACCGGCCGGATCTGGATGCACCAGGAGGACTACGAGCGCTACTGGCTCGGGATCTGGGTGCAGCCCGAGGCTCGTCGGCGGGGCATCGGCACCGCACTCCTCGCGGCCGCCAGCGCAGCCGCTCGCGCAGCCGGCAAGACCGGTCTCCAGACCGACCTCTCGGAAGCCTACGAGGAGGGGCATCGCTTCCTCGCCAACCGCGGGTTCGTCGTCGTGGACCGGACGAAGGCTGTGCGCCTGTACCTCGCCGGGCTCGCCGCGCCCGAGGTGCGCGCCCCGGACGGGATCCTGCTCACCACGCTCGCGGAGCGGCCGGACCTCCTGCCGGGCATCCACGCCACCTCGATCGAGGCGTTCCCGGACATCCCCACCGCGGGCGAGCCCGTGGACGCGGGCACCTACGAGGCGTTCGTGGCCCGCGATGTCGAGCGTGACAGCATCCCGAAGGACGCCTTCTGCATCGCGGTGGACGAGGCCACCGGCGAGGTCGCGGGGTACGCCAGCCTCACGTTCGCGGCCGACAGCACCACGACGGCGTTCCACGACATGACCGCGGTTCGGCGGACGCACCGCGGGCGCGGCATCGCCACGGCGCTCAAGCGCATGACCATCGCGTGGGCCATCGAGCACGGCGTCGAGACGCTCGAGACCGGCAACGACGAGGCCAACGCCCCGATGCGCGCCGTCAACGCAGCGCTGGGCTACCAGCCGATCCCGGACTGGCTGGGCCTCCGGGGTCCGCTCACCCCCGAAGCCTGAGGCGTCATCAGCCCCGAACCGGACTCACCGTC
>JBAXFC010000441.1:0-3608 GCA_037140135.1 Chloroflexota bacterium | reverse complement strand
CATGTCCGCACGGGAAAGCATCGTCGACTACGCCCCACACGCCGCCCGCCTGGTGTTACCGCTCACAGTGGGTGACCGGGTAGAGGCAGAACCCGAGCACGCTGGGTGATGTGGAGTCGCTCGTCAGGGCGGAGAGGTCCATCAGGGAGCCCGGAAAGTGGCGCTCACGGTGGGTGATGGTATCCCCGGCGGCGAGGAGGGGGCACCGGCACGAAGCCGGCCCCGGAAATGAGTGGCGGAGAGCGTGTATCGAGCACGCCCTCCGCCGTGCCCCGGACCTGTGTTGGCAGGTGACCGAAGCAACTATCGATTCGTACACGCCGAGGTTTCCGTCAAGGGCTGGCTTGCCCGGCCGCCGACGGTGGACGAGGCGCGGCCCGGGCGGTGCCCGTGCTGCGGGGTTCCGAGCCGGCCTTCGGGCGGGCTCCTGGGGCTGCACGGCCACGGCCTACGGGAACGGCACCAGTGGGGCCCCGGAGGGCCCGGGGAGGCGCCCGGGCTCGTCGGGGTTCTCGTCCGGCGGTACCTCTGCCGGTCCTGCGGGGCGGTCGTCGTGGTGGGCCCCCGGGGCATCCTACCGGGGCGCCTCTACGCGGCCGGGGCCATCGCGCTCGCGCTGGCGCTGTGGGGTTGCGGCGGGCAGCCGGCGAGGATGGTTCGCCGGCAGGTGAGCCCGTTCACCGTCGTGGGCGCCACGGCGGCGGCGGGGTGGGCCTCGCTCCGCCGGTGGGCGCGGGCCGTCGGTTCGGGCAGGCTTTTCGGGCATGTCCGCGCGCTGCCGGAAGGGGCCAGCCTTCGCCAGGTGGCGGCTCGGGCGGCGACGACGCTGGCCGCCTGCGCACCCGGCTCGGGAGGGTTCGCGATCGAGTCGGCCGCGTTCCACGGGGCGAGCATGTAAGCCGAGGGACATCGCCGCGGCGGCGCAGGCATGGACGATCCCACCATCGAGGATCCCTCCGCCGCGACCGGGCCGCCGGGCATGGCTCTGCGTCGCGCCACCGTCATCCCGGCGGGGCGCCACGAGGAGCCAGACATGGACGAGTCCACCCCGCCGCCGATCCCCAGGAACACGCCCCTCTCGCCGCAGGACCACGGCGAGGCGGTCGCCATCTTCCGCAGCGAGATCGTGGGAGCGCTCACCCGCAAGGAACTCGACCACGGCGCGCTGCGAGCTGCGTTCCGGGCGCTCGCCGACGAGCGCTTCCGCCCTCCCCGGATGGACACGACCCGGCGCTACTCGGTCGCGACGCTGGAGCGCTGGTACTACGCCTACCGGAAGGGGGGCCTCCTTGCGCTGCGGCCCGCGCCGCGGAGCGACCGGGGCCACGCCCAGGACATCACGCCGGAGCAGCGGCAGCTCTTGCTCGACATCCGTGGAGAGCATCGCTCCGCCTCGGTGCCGCTCATCCTGCGGACCCTCGTCGCGGACGGCCGGCTTGCCAAGGATGCCGTTTCACATGCGACCGTGCGCCGGCTCTACGTCGATCAGGGGCTCGACCGGGTGCCGATGCGCGAGGGCGGCGGGCAGAAGACCCGGCTGCGCTGGGAGGCATCGAGCCCGGGCGCGCTCTGGCACGCCGACGTGTGCCACGGCCCGGCGCTCCTCATCGAGGGCAGGTCGAGGCCGCTGCGGATCCACGCGCTCCTCGACGACGCCAGCCGGTTCGTCGTCGCCATCGAGGCGCGCCACACCGAGTGGGAGGCCGACATGCTCGAGATCCTCGTCCGAGCGCTCCGCCGCCACGGGCCGCCGGACGCGCTCTACCTCGACAACGGATCGACCTACATCGGGGAGATCCTCCGGACCGCCTGCGCCCGGCTGGGCATCTCGCTCGTCCATGCGAAGCCCTACGACGCGCCGGCCCGGGGGAAGATGGAGCGGTTCTGGCGAACGCTGCGCGAGGGCTGCCTCGACCACCTGGGCGCGATGGGGTCGCTTCACGACGTCGAGGTTCGGCTCTACGCCTTCCTCGACGAGCACTACCACCGGGCTCCTCACGCCTCGCTCATGGGACGCGCTCCCGGGACCGTCTTCGCAGCGGGGAAGCGCCCGGCTGACAACCTCGACGAGCAGAAGCTAAGGGACGCGCTCACCGTGCGTGAGCGCCGTCGCGTGCGCGCGGACACGACCGTCTCCGTGGACGGACAGGACTGGGAGCTCGACCAGGGATTCCTGGCCGGCCGCGTCGTCACCGTGGGGCGATCGCTCCTCGACGGACTTCCCTGGGTGGAGCACGAGGGAAAGGCCCTGCCGCTCCACCTCGTCGATCCCAAGGCGAACGCCCACCGCAGGCGGCCGCCCCGCAGGCCAGGAGCGCCGGAAGCGAAGCCGATCACCCCGTTCGACCCCGTGGGCGCACTGCTCGACCGGGCCAGCGGGCGGCGGCCCGGAGAGGGTGACGACCGATGAGCGAGACCTACCTCGGCTCGTTCGGACTTCGGGACGCGCCATTCACCAAGGAGATCGCCGACACCGACCTCTGGCTGCCCGCCTCCAAGACCATCGTCGTGAACGAGCTCTGCGAGGCGCTCTCGGAGAAGGCTTCGGTGCTCCTCACCGGCGAACCGGGCGTGGGCAAGACCTGCGTGCTCCGGGCTCTCCGCAGGCGCCTTCCGGATGCCGGCTACCGGCTCACCTACTGCCACAACGCGACCTTGGGTCGGCGGGACTTCTACCGGCAGCTCTGCCTCGCGCTCGGGCTTTCGCCCAAGGCCACCGCCGCGGCCGTCTTCTACTCGGTTTCCACCCACGTCCAGGACCTCGGAGCCGAGCGGGTTCACCCCGTCTTCCTCATCGACGAGGCGCACCTGCTCCACCCCGAGATGCTCGGACACCTCCACATCCTCCTCAACTACGAGTGGGACTCGAAGGCGCTCCTCTCCCTGATCCTCGTTGGCCTGCCCGAGCTTCAGGACCAGCTCAAGATGCGCCGCTTCCGTTCGCTGCATTCGCGCCTTCACTGGCGGCTCCACATCGACCCGCTCACCCCGGAGGACACCGCCGAATACCTGCGCTACCGCATGAAGCGCGCCGGCTGCGAGCGAGACGTCTTCACCCACGACGCCGTCCAGATGCTCCACGAGGCCGCCATCGGCGGCATGCGCGACCTCGACCGCCTCGCCACCGGTTGCCTCCGCGAGGCCGCCAGGAAGAAGCGGAAGCTCGTCGAGCGGGACATCCTCCCGCGCGTCCTCGACCGGGACGGGATCGAGCGAGACCGGTGACGCCGCTCACCTGCGGGCTCGTCCTCGCCCCGAGGCGTCTCGTCGCCGTCGTCCTCGGGCCTGACGGCCGGCCGCGCCGCGCCATCCGCGCCGCGCTCACCGACGACGCCCGCGCTGGCTTCGTCGCCTACCTGGCCGCCGCGGGCGTGGAGATCGTCGTCACCGATGCCTTCGTCCGCGCCGACCCCGTTGCGCGGCGTGCCGTAGAAGCCGGCCAGGTCGCCTGGGTTGCACAGGAGGCGTTCGTCGCCGCCGTCGCGCGGGCCACCGCGATCACCGGCCCCGAGCGGCTCGCCGCCGTCCTTGCCCGGTTCCCACGGATCCCGATCCTCCGGGCCCAGCTCCGCCGGCTCCACGGGGCCGAGCCAGTTCAGGCGGCGCTT
>JBAXFC010000440.1:0-3609 GCA_037140135.1 Chloroflexota bacterium | reverse complement strand
CGGCATTCCCGCGGACAAGCACGCCCTCCTGTTCCAGAAGTTCAGCCAGGCTGATGCCTCCACCACGCGGCGATTCGGTGGCACGGGTCTCGGATTGGCCATCTCCAAGCAGCTGGCCGAGCTGATGGACGGCGAGATCGGCCTCAACAGCGAGGAGGGGGTGGGTTCGGAGTTCTGGTTCACGGCGCGGCTCGACAAGCAGACGGGGCGTCCATCCGTCGCCCCGCCTCCTGCGGACATCCGGGGCACCCGGGTGCTCGTGGTGGACGACAACACGACCAACCGCGAGGTCCTGACGGCACAGCTCGCCTCGTGGGATGTTCGTGTCGGCGAGGCACGCGACGGCATCTCGGCGCTCGAGGCGCTCCACTGGGCGAAGGACGAAGGGGATGCGTTCGCCGCCGCCGTCCTCGACATGCAGATGCCCGGCATGGACGGTGCAGACCTCGCCCGGGCAATCAAGGCGGACGGCCGGATCGCGTCCACGCCGCTCGTCCTGATGACGTCGCTCGGCCACAGGGGTGACTCGCGGGAGATGCACGAGATCGGGTTCGCGGCGTACCTGGTCAAGCCAACCCGCCAGTCCGATCTGTTCGACGCGCTCTCGGTGGTCCTGGCCGGCGCACCCACGTCCGCTGGTGGCCGGGTCGGGGCGGGCGTCCCCGCGGACCTGGAGGCGGTGGCCCTCGGGCTGGGTGGCGCGGACGTCCGCATCCTCCTGGCCGAGGACAACGTCACCAACCAGCAGGTGGCCATCGGCATCCTCGCCAAGTTCGGCCTGCGGGCGGACGTCGCGGTCAACGGTCTCGAGGCGCTCCGGGCCCTCGAGAAGGTGCCCTACGACGTGGTGCTGATGGACGTGCAGATGCCCGAGATGGACGGCCTGGAGGCCACGCGCCAGATCCGCGACCCGGGATCGTCCGTGCTGGACCACCAGGTCCCCATCATCGCGATGACGGCCCACGCCATGCGCGGCGATCGGGATCGCTGCCTCCAGGCGGGCATGGACGACTACCTCACCAAGCCGGTCCACCCGCGAGCCCTCGCCGGAGCGCTCGAACGATGGCTGGCCCGGCCCGGACGCCCGCGTCACCCCGGCCTGCCGGCATCCGCCCGACTCGACGATGCGCTCACCGATGCCGGGGAGGCGGCCACGCCGGTGTTCGATCGGGCGGGCATGCTCGGACGGCTCATGGGCGACGAGGACCTGGCAGGCGTGGTCGCGCTGGGCTTCATCGAGGACATCCCCAAGCAGATCGAGCTGCTCCGCAACGGCCTGGCCGCCGGTGACATCGAGCTCGCGGCACGGCAGGCGCATGCGATCAAGGGCGCCGCTGCCAACGTCGGGGGCGAGGTCCTCCGGGCGGTGGCCACGGAGATGGAGGAGGCCGGCCGCGCAGGTGATCCCGAGGCGGTTGCGGCCCTGCTGCCCGCCCTGGAGTCCGGGTTCGCGGCGCTGGCCGTGGCCATGCGCGAGATCGCCGGTGGGCCGGCGGACAGTGAGGAGGGGTCTGCCCCGTGAGGATCCTGATCGCCGACGACGACACCACCTCGCGCATCGTCCTCTCGGGTGTCCTGCGCAAGCAGGGTCACGAGGTCGAGGTGACCGAGGACGGCGAGGCGGCATGGCAGGCGATGCAGCGCCCCGATGCACCAGGCCTCGCGATCCTCGACTGGGAGATGCCGGGCCTGGTCGGAGTTGAAGTCTGCCGCCGCATCCGCGCCCTGGAGCTGGACCCGCCGCCGTACCTGATCATCCTGACGTCGCGCGGCGAGAAGGCGGACATCATCACCGGTCTCGAAGCCGGGGCCGACGACTACCTCGCCAAGCCCTTCGACCCCGGCGAGCTCCGCGCACGGGTGGAGGTGGGGCGGCGGATGCTCGACATCCAGAGGCGGCTGCTGGAGGCCCGGGACGCGCTCGTCCACCAGGCGATGCACGACCCGCTGACCGGTGCCCTGAACCGGCGGGCGTTCACCGAGATCCTCGCGAGGGAGATCGCGAGGGAACAGCGGCAGCACCAGGGGTTCGCCGTCGGCGTCTCTGACATCGACCACTTCAAGCGGATCAACGACACGCACGGGCACCTGGTCGGCGACGAGGTGCTGTGCGCGGTCGTCCGCCGGATGGAGTCGAGCCTCCGGGGGCACGATGTGGTGGGCCGCCTTGGCGGTGACGAGTTCGTCGTGCTTGCCAGCCATGTCGATGGGGCGACCGTCGAAGGCGTGTACGAGCGGCTGCGCAGCGCGGCCATCGGCAGCCCCATCCCCACCCGGGTCGGAGACGTGTCCATCACGATGAGCTTCGGCGTGACGATGTGGGCGGCGGACGCGAGCGACGACGACCTCTTCGCGGCCGCTGACGCGGCGCTGTACCGGGCAAAGGAAGCCGGGCGTGACCGGGTCTGCATGGCCGATGGCGGGGGCGCGCCGATCGCCTGACGCCGCCGCCCTGTACCGGCGGCCCCCGCCCGACGACCCCGAGGCGACTGCCCTGACCCCCACGCCCGGGCCGGTGCGCACCCCCACGATGGTCGCGTAGGCTGCGCGTCATGCGAGGCCGGGGGTCGTTCACAGGTCTGCTTGCCGTCATCGCGATCGTCGTCGCGCTGGGCCTGGGCGGCTGGGCGCTGCTGCGCAACGGGACCGGATGCGCGTTCGCGGGCAGCACGCCATGCCTGCGCGTGCTGTTCATCGGCAACAGCTACACCTCGGCCAACGACCTGCCTGGCACGTTCGCCGCGCTCGTCCGCTCAGGGGGCGGGGCGGTCGAGGTGCGGATGATCGCGCCCGGCGGCGCGTTCCTCGCGGACCAGGCCTCGTCGGCGGAGGTTGCGCAGGCGCTGGCGGCGGGGCCGTGGGCGGCCGTCGTGCTGCAGGAGCAGAGCCAGGCACCGGCATCACCCCAGGTGCTGGCGGACCAGTCCGTGCCCGGGTCCAGGTCGCTGGCGCTGGCGGCGATGTCCGCCGGGGCCGCACCGTACCTGCTCCAGACGTGGGCCCACCGGGACGGCTGGCCGGAGGCCGGCATGGACTACGCCCGGATGCAGGCCGCGCTCGATGCCGGCTATGACGCGATGGCGGCCAGCTCCGGCGCAACGGTGGTCCGGGCCGGTGACGCCTGGCAGCGCGTGCTGGCCGCGGCGCCGGCGATCGCCCTCTGGGCGGACGACGGCTCCCACCCCTCGATCGCCGGAACGTACCTTGCGGCGTGTGTGCTCTACCAGGCGCTGACCGGGCGCTCGCCGGCCGGCCTGGGCGAGACGGCCGGGCTGCCGGCCGCCGATGCGGCGCTCCTGCAGGTGGTCGCGGCAGGCCCGTGACCGCGCCCACGGGCGCGATGCCCATTTGACGCCCCGGGACCCCACCCCTAGACTCGCGCCCACAACCGAATACGGGCCATGAACGGGACGAGTACCCGTCAGGCGCCATCACAGAGACCCGGCGGCTGGTGCGAGCCGGGATGGCGGCGGCGGTGAATGGACCCGGGAGCCACCGGACCGAACGCGGGGCGGCGGACCTGGAGACCAACAGCGACCAGGACGCAGCGGACGCCAAGTAGGCTCCGGCGCAGAGCGCCAGCGATACAGGGCAGCGCCGATCGATCAC
>JBAXFC010000439.1:0-3612 GCA_037140135.1 Chloroflexota bacterium | reverse complement strand
AGTTAGGCCGGCACATCAGACCCCGCCGGCGGGGTCTGATGTGCCGGCCTAACTCACCTGGCGAGTGAGATCCCCGGCTATTGCCCTGATTGCGGGTTTCGGAGGGCTGTTGGCGGGCGGTTTGCTGGCCGATAGCGGCACACCTGATGCGCCACGTGAGTTGGGGCGCCCCGGGGGCGAGACAGCGGCAGGCGCCCGGTGGTCATGACAACGGGGCCGTCGATTTCGACCTTCAGGCGCACCCGGCGCGTCGCCCAACCGCCGCCACGTCCGCATTCACGCACCGGGAGGCGCGTACCGCGGGGAGCCTGCCCTCGGCAACGCCCAGCCGATAAGGGTCTGTTCGGGGGGTGCGTCCGCTGTCGGGCAGGCATGCAGCGAGGCGCCGCAGGTGCGTGGCTCCGGCGCGCCCGGCGTTCGTGGCGCCCGGGCGCATCACGTCGCGCGAGCGAGGAGAGAAGCGAGTGGGCGGCGCCGCCCGCTCTCCCCGATGTCCAGTCCTGGCCCAGCGCCGTGGGCGGCCGCGACTGCGCCGAAACCATCGGCACCGATCCCATGCGAGGCCACGGTGCGATCGGCCACCAGGGCGTTGACCGCGGCGACAGCACCTGCCAGCAGCGGGTTGGCGTCGCTGGTCGAGCAGGTCGTCACCGCGACGAGCTTGTGTCCCGGCGACCGGGGTACGGACCGCGTGTCCGAGCCTGCGTCAACGGGCACCGGAGACCGGGCCGAGGTGGCCCGGGCTACGGCCCCCAGGACGCCGGAGCCACGAGGCCCACGTCAACGCGGTCGTGCCGCATCGGCAGGTCGATGTCCACCGGTGCATCGAGCTCGCGGGCATACGCTTGGCCGGCGTTGATCGCGGCCGCGATGATGGCCGGAGCGTCGCAGTCACCGATCCGCGTCAGGGTGAAGGGCAGCGTTCCGGCGAGGCCCTGAGCGGTGGCCAGCAGGTCGCGGTAGAGCTCGTCCCGGGGTGCCCGCTGGCCGACGACCACCAGGGACGACGCGGACAGCGTCTGCAGCGTGCCGGAGTACTCGCAGCGCAGCGTGACCTCGTGCCCGTCGAAGGCCGTGACCCGGTGTGCCGTGACGATCTCCGCGCCGAGCTTCATCAGGTGGGTGCGGATGCGCCAGCGCTCGGACGTCATCCCCGCCCAGTAGGACACGCTGTCCTGGGGCGTCACCAGGGTCACCGGCCGGCCCGTGGCGATGACGCGTTCCGCCACCAGGCTGCCCATGTAGTACCCGTCGCCGTCGTACACCACCGTCGGGCCTGTCGGCAGGCGGCCGTCCATGATGTCGTCGGGCGTCAGCACCTCCAGCCCGGGGGCGGCCACGGGAACGTACGCCTCGCCGTCGAACACATCCGTTCGCCAGCGGGCGCCCGTGGCGATCACCACGTGGTCAGCCCCGACGGCGAGCACATCCTCGGCAGTCATCTCGCTCTGGCGGAAGACCTCGACATTGGGGAGCGTCCGGAGCCGCTGCTCACGGTGGTCGCGCACGCGGATGTACTCGCTCATCCCGGGCAGCGCGGCCTCGCGGAGCACGCGCCCGCCCAGCGTGCGGCTCGCCTCCGCCAGCATCACGTTGTACCCGCGAGCACCCAGCGCACAGGCGGCCTCAAGGCCGGCAGGACCAGCGCCCACGATCAGCACACGGCTGTCCGACCCCTTGGGCTCGATCTTCTCGGGATGCCAGCCCTTGCGCCACTCCTCGCCCATCGTGGGGTTCTGGGTGCAGCGGATCGGCACCGCGAGGCTGTCCCCGGAGTAGCAGACGTTGCAGCCGATGCACTCGCGGATGTCCTCGAGCCGCCCCTCCTCGATCTTGCGCGGCAGGAAGGGATCCGCGATGGACGGGCGAGCGGCCCCGATGAAGTCGGTGATGCCGCGACGCACCTGGCCGGCCATCGTGTCCGGCGACGTGAAGCGCCCCACCGTGACCACGGGCTTGGTCGTGGCCGCTTTCACCCACGACATGTACGGCTCCAGCGCGCCCTCCTTCACGAAGCGCGACACGCCCATCTCGTAGCTGTAGTCCGTGATGTTGATGTCCCACAGGTCCGGCAGCTCGGCGAGCAGGGCGAACATCTCGCGGCGCTCCCCGACGATCGGGACACCGTCCTCGCCGATCCGCTCATCCGCGGCGAACCGGACGGCAACGGCGCAGCGATCGCCGACCGCCTCCTTGGTCTCCTCGATCAGCTCCCGGATGAGCCGCGTCCGGTTCTCCAGCGAGCCGCCGTACTCGTCGGTGCGCGTGTTGGTGCGCGGATCGAGGAAGTTCGCGAGCAGGTATCCGTGGGTGGCATAGACGTAGACGATGTCGAAGCCCGCGTCGCGTGAGCGGAGGGCGGCCTTGCGGTGCCATCGCCGCAGGTCGCGGATGTCCTGCCGGTCCATCGCGCGCGCCTGGAACGGGTGGCCCACGACGTTGGGGGAGCTCGCCACGTCCATGGAGGTCAGCCGGGTGCCCAGATTGGCTGTGCGCCGCCCGCCGAACCAGAGCTCCACACCGGCCAGCGCGCCGTGCTCGTGGACCAGGTCCGTCATCAGGGTGTGCGCGCGGATGTCGCTGTCGTCCCACAGCGACGCCGAGACATAGTGCAGGTCGTCCGAGGCGGGGTGGATGGACGTGTACTCCGTGCACACCACGCCCCAGCCGCCCTCGGCTTTCACGCCGCGCATCGCCGCCACCGTGCGGGGGCGCTGCCAGCCCATGCCGGTGCAGTGAGGGACCTGGTAGAAGCGGTTCTTCGCCGTGACGGGTCCGATCTTCACCGGCTCGAAGAGGATGTCGTAGCGCGGGTCGCGGGGCACCAGGTTCCTTCCTCACGGACGGGGCGGGGGCACGACACCGGTCTGTCGCATCAACCCGCGGACGGGCTTCGCAGTCGGAGTCGATGATAGGCATGTGCCGATGCCGATCGCGCCCGGGTCGCACCCGACGAGCCAGCCGCGGACGCCTGCGTCCCCCGGCCGGGTCCGCCCGTGGGCGGATTGAGCGCGGTCGCGTCGCTGGTGGTGGAGTGTGCTGGTGCACTCCATGGGCGACCAGCGTCGCCTGTCGCTTGAGCGGATCGAGGCTGCCGCTCCCTCCTCGACGCCATGTTCCTGAACACGCCGCAGTTCGAGTCGGCGCCACTGTCGGTCGCTCTCGGGGTCCAGGCCGTGCTCAAGGTGGAGACCGTCAACCCCATCCGGTCGCTCAGGGGGCGCGGGGCGAGCCACGATATGACGCGGGTGGCGCCGGGAGCCGCGGTCGTCTGCGCGAGCGCCGGCAACTTCGGGCAGGCGTGGCGTACGCGGGACGAGCGCGCGTGGTTGCCGTCACCGTCCACGCGGTCGAGACAGCGAACCCGCTCAAGGTGGAGCGGGTGCGGGTGCGACGCCGCGGTCGTCCCCGTTGGGGCCGACTTCGACGCCGCCCGTGCCGAGGCGCGGCGGCCCGCCGCGGAGCGCGGAGCGCGGCTGGCCGTGGACAGCCGCGACATCGAGACGGTCGAGGGCGCCGGCACAATCGGGCTCGAGCTGCTGCGGCTCGATCGGCCCATCGACGTCCTGTTGCTGCCCTCGGCAACGGCGCCCTGTGCAATGGCGTTGCCAC
>JBAXFC010000438.1:0-3627 GCA_037140135.1 Chloroflexota bacterium | reverse complement strand
GAACACGGACCTGCTCTGGGAGTTCGACCTGCCGATCGCGGGCGAGGTCTCGGTGCCCGTGCGGCTGGCGCTGGTGGCGATGCCGGGCCAGCGTCTCGAGGACATCGAGCGCGTCTACTCGATCACCGCCGCGCTGGCCCAGGCCGACGCGTTCCTGCGCTCGCGGCCGTGGACGATCCAGACCACCTACAACACCGCAGGTGCCGCCAAGCAGGTCGCCGACCAGCGCGAGATGGGCGCGGCCGCGGTGGCCTCGGCGCGGGTCGCGGCCATCTACGGCCTGGAGATCGTGGCCGACAACATCCAGACCGGCGACCAGAACCGGACCCGGTTCGCGGTGGTCACGCGGCCCGGGCTGGAGAGTGCGGTCATGGCGGCAGCCGCTCCGGCAGCCCTGGCGGGCGCATCCCGAACCTCGATGGTGTTCGCGGTCCGCAACGTTGCGGGGTCCCTCTACCGGTCGTTGGGCGCCTTCGCGACCCGCGGCATCAACCTCGTGCGCCTCGAGTCTCGGCCGTGGACCGAGCGCGGCGCCCGCTGGGAGTACCTGTTCTGGGTCGATCTCGATGGCAGCCCGTCCGACGCCGCGGTGACCGCCGCGCTCGACGAGCTGCGCGGCGAGACCGAGGTGGTCCGGATCCTGGGCACGTACCCGCAGGCCTCCGAAGACTGAGCGCAAGCGGCCCCGCGCTGTCGTCGGCATCGACGACATGGGGCAGGCGTCAGGCGCCCGTGCCACGAGCGCTGCTCCTGGGGTGCGATCATGGACGCCGGCAGCGGCATCGGGTTGAGGAGATCAGCGTGGACGAGGCGTTCAAGGCGGAGATGACGGCGGGCTACGCCTTCAACGAGCCGGTGATCGACCTCGGGGCGCCCATGCTGGGCGACGAGGTGGACCCCGGCATCCGCATCGCCATCCCGTTGAGCCGCGTCAACCGCCACGGCCTGATCGCGGGCGCCACCGGCACCGGCAAGACCAAGACCCTCCAGCTCCTCGCGGGCCAGCTCTCGGCGGCCGGGGTCCCGGTGTTCGCGGTGGACGTCAAGGGCGACCTGTCGGGCGTCGGTGCGCCGGGCGATCCTGCCAACCCCGCGGTCGTGGCGCGCACCGAGTCGCTCAAGTTCACGTTCGCCGCGGCCGGCCACCCGGTCGAGATCATGTCCCTGTCGGGCACGACCGGTGCCCACGTGCGGGCCAGCGTCAGCTCCTTCGGGCCCGTGCTGCTGGGCAAGGTGCTCGATCTCAATGACACCCAGACCAGCATCCTGTCGCTGGTCTTCCACTACTGCGACCAGGAGAAGCTGCCGCTCCTGGACCTCGAGGACCTCAAGACCACGCTCAAGTTCCTCGCGTCGGACGAGGCCAAGCCGATCCTCGCGGACCTCGGCGGAGTCAGCCCGGCATCCGTCGGGGTGATCCTGCGCGCGATCGTCACGCTCGAGACCGACGGCGCCGCCGACTTCTTCGGCGAACCGGAGTTCGACACCGACGACCTCCTCCGCACCACCGCCGACGGGAAGGGGATCATCACCCTGCTCGAGGTAGCGGACGTGATGGACCGGCCGAGGCTCTACTCGACGTTCGTGCTGTGGATGCTCGGCCAGCTGTACGAGACGCTGCCCGAGGTGGGCGACCTGCCCAAACCCAAGCTCGCCTTCTTCTTCGACGAGGCCCACCTGCTGTTCAAGGACGCCTCGAAGGTGCTGCTCGAGCAGATCGAGCGGACCGCACGCCTCATCCGGTCCAAGGGCGTCGGCGTGTACTTCGTGACCCAGGCGCCAACCGACGTGCCGTCCTCGGTCCTGGGCCAGCTGGGCAACCGCATCCAGCACGCGTTGCGCGCCTTCACCGCCGACGACGCCGACAACCTGCGCAAGGCCGCCCGCACGTTCCCGATGACGACCCACTACGACATCGAGCGGACGATCACCCAGCTGGGCATCGGCGAGGCCTTCGTCACGGTGCTCTCGCCCAAGGGTGTGCCCACGCCGCTGGCCGCCACGCGGCTGCTGCCGCCGGACTCGCGGATGGCCCCGCTCACCGGGGACGAGATCGCGGCCCTGGTCGCGGCCTCGCCGATCGCCGCCAGGTATGGCGAAGCGGTGGACCCCGAGAGCGCCCACGAGATCATCACCGCCCGCCTCACCAGCGCCCATGCCGCAGCCGCCACCGCCGCGGCCCAGAACCTGATGCGCAACCAGGTCTCCCCGACCACCGCGGACGGGCTCGCGACCATGACGCCCGCCCAGCAGCGGCGCGCCGTCGCTGCCGGGGAGCGCCAGATCCGGGAGGCTGAGCGGGTCGCCGAGCGGGCGCAGCGTGCCCAGGCCCGCGAGCAGGCGGCGATCGAGAAGGAGCGCCAGCGGACGATGCAGACCGCGATGCGGACCGTCGGCCGGGTCGCCGGGTCCCGACAGGGACAGTCGATCCTGCGCGGCATCCTCGGTGGCCTGTTCGGCGGCGGGAAGCGCTAGCGACCGGTGGACGAGCGTCGCGCGACCCGGACCGGCGGCGCAGCCGTGCGCTGGCCATCCGGGCGCGAGCACCCGGTGGTCGGTGTCATCGGCCTCGGGCGGATGGGCCAGCCGATCGCGCTCCGGCTCCGCCGCTTCGGCTACGAGGTGGCCGTCTTCGATGCGCGACGGGACGCGACGCTACCGCTCGTCGCGGCCGGTGCGAGCGTCGCCGAGACGGCGCCCGGCGCGGCCGCCTCGTGCGACCTGCTGCTGACGGTCCTGCCCGGACCCGCCGCGGTGGAGGCGGTGATGGGCGGCCACGCGGGGGCGCTCCAGGCGCTCCACCACGGGGCAGCATGGGCGGACCTGACCACGACCTCGCCGAGCGCGGCGCGTCGCTGGGCCGAGGCGGCCGCGGAACGCGGCATCACGTTCGTGGACGCGCCGCTGGAGGGGTCGCCCTCCGAGGCGGCGGCCGGCACGATCCGCGTGCTCGCGGGCGGAGAGCCGGGCGCGGTCGCGCGCGTGCGCACCGTGCTCGAGGCGCTGGCGGGGCCCGCCGGGATCATCCTCGTGGGCCCGACTGGTGCCGGCGCCGCGCTCAAGCTGTGCCGGACGCTGCGCCGGTTCATGCACGCGGCTGCGGACGCGGAGATCCTCGCGCTCGCGACGCGGGCGGGGGTCCGCAGGCCGCTCCTCGACGGCGCGCTCGCCGCCGCCGGGTCGGCCGGCTCGGGCGGGTCGGCCGGGTCGGGCTCGGGCGCCGCTTCGGGTGCAGGGGCTGGTGCGCTCCCTGACGACCTGGCCGAGATGGCTGCCGGACGCCTCGAGGAGACCTACCCGCTCTCGCTCGTCACCGCGGACCTCGCCCTCGCGGTGGACCTCGGCCGTGAGCTGGGCGTGCCCCTCGAGCTTGCCGCGCTCACCGAGCAGCTCCACCTGATGGCGCGCACCCGTTTCGGTGCCGCGGCGGGAGCCCGGGCCGTGGTGCGCCTCCTCGACGAGGCGTCCCGCGCCGACGGCACCCCCGGGGACCGGTCCGGCCGCTGACCCCCGCGGGTCGCCGGGCCTCCCCCACGAACAGGGGCTCGATCCCGCCGTCCCGGCTTGTCAGCATCCGGGGCAGGAAGCCCCGGACGCGGACCCGCGCACCCGGGCACGGAGAGGGGG
>JBAXFC010000437.1:0-3658 GCA_037140135.1 Chloroflexota bacterium | reverse complement strand
GGGGTGCTCCGGTCGAGCCTGCTCGCGGCCGCCGATGCGGCGCCCGACGATGAGGCCTTTGCCGCCGCCCGATCCGGCCCAACCACCCCGGAGATCCAGGATGCCTCCGACGTGGACCAGCCGGGCCTGGTGGGCATGCTGCTCAATCGCATCGGGCGGGGGCCGTAGCGTCGCCTGCGTGCCCGCGTTCGCGCCCGGCCGGAACCTGTCCGAAGATCTGGGCATGCCGAACACCGCCGCCCCCCTCGATGTCTCCGAGCTCACCGTCTACGGCGCCGACTGGTGCGGCGACTGCCGGCGCACCAAGCGCTGGCTCGACGAGTCGGGCACGCCCTACACGTACGTTGACCGCGACGCCGACCCGGAGCTGCGCGCCGCCCTCGCCGGGCTCGGCTTCAAGGCGATCCCCGTGGTCGTCTTTCCGGGTGGCCCGATCCTGGTGGAGCCGTCGAACGCGGACCTCGCCGGGGCGGTCCTGGCCGCAGGCTTCGAGGACTGACCGAGGCCCGGCCGGCCCACGGGGCGCCCGCCGCCAGACCTGGATCGAAACGGGCGGCGCATCCCCTCGCGGGGGCGCCGCCCGTCAGCGTGTCAGAGCGTGCGAGGACTACTCCTCGGCGTCGTACAGCTCCTGGAGGAGCTCGAACGCCTCGTCGCCCAGGAAGTCCCGCGCGGCCGCATCGGCCTCCTCGGCCCCGTCGGCGCCCTCCTCATCCTCGACGTCCGCGCCGCCGGCAAGAACGCCCAGCACGCGGGTCGGGGTCGGCTCGACGATCCACTCCTCGCCCGTCTCCGGGTCGACGTCGAAGAAGGCGACGGTGTCGATCTCGTAGGTCTTGCCGTCGGGCCGGGTCAGCGTGCACGCCCAGGCCTCCTCCTCGTCCGCGGCGCCGCGGATGGTCAGGGAGAGGCCGAGCGAGCGGAACAGCTCGTCGATCGTGCTGGCGGTCATGTGGGACTCCTCGGCGGTTTCTGCCGATCGGGGTCGAATCGGCGCGTGCGCGATCACCCTACCGTGCCCGGCGCAGGCGTGCGCGGCGCCGAGGCGGGCCCCGGGTTCCCCCGCCCGCAACGGCCTCGTCCGGGCCCGCCCGCCCGCGACTACCATGCGCCCATGACCGATGCAGCCGCCGTCTCCTACTGGCTCGAGACCAGCCGCGATGATCTGACCCCGAGGCCCCCGCTCGACGGGTCCACCGACGTGGACGTCGCGATCCTCGGGGCGGGGATGACCGGCCTGTGGACCGCCTGGTACCTCGCCCGCCGTGATCCATCGCTCAGGATCGCCGTGATCGAGCGGCAGATCGCCGGGTTCGGGGCGTCCGGTCGCAACGGCGGCTGGTGCGCGCCGGACCTCAACATCACGATGAGCCGCCTCGAGCGGCTGCACGGGATCGACGCCGCGCGCCGCATGCAGCAGGCGACCTACGACGCGGTGGACGAGGTGGGCCGGGCCTGCGAGGAGGCCGGCATCGACGCGGGCTTCCACAAGGGCGGCGAGATCATCCTGGCCCGCGGGCGCCAGGGCGAGCCGTCGCTCCAGGGCGCGCTCGAGGAGTACACGCGGTTCGGCTTCGGGGACCGGTACCGGATCGTGAGCGGGACGGACCTGACCGATCGGATCCGGGTCGCGGGCGCCACCACGGCCCTCGTCTCCGAGGACGCCGCCTGGATTCACCCGGGGCGCCTCACGCGCGGCCTCGCCCGCGCCGTCGAGCGTTTGGGCGTCCGGATCCACGAGGGGACGTCCGTGACGGACGTCCGGCCCAGGGACGCCTCCGGTCGCGCCACCCTGGTCACCGACCGCGGGGACGTCCGTGCGCCGGTCGTGGTGCTCGCCGGTGAGGCCTACCTCACCCAGCTGCCCGGCCTGCACCGCCAGCTCATCCCGCTCTACTCGCTGATCGTGCTCACCGAGCCCGTCAGCGATGCCGCGTGGGCGGAGATCGGCTGGGCCAACCGCGAGGTCGTGGCCTCCACGCGCCTCTCGGTGGACTACCTCTCGCGCACCGAGGACGGCCGGATCCTGTTCGGCGGGCGCGGGGCGCCGTACCGCTGGGGCTCGCCGATCAAGGACGCGTTCGACCGTCACGAGGCCACCCACGAGCGGCTCCGCGGCTTCGTCCGCGAGTGGTTCCCGATGCTGGGCGACGTGGGGTTCAGCCACGCCTGGGGCGGCCCGCTGGGGATGCCGCGGGACTGGCACCCGACGATGGCCTTCGATCCCGCGACCGGCATCGCCACCTCGCGTGGCTACATCGGGCATGGCGTCTCGACCACCAACATCGGCGGCCGGATCCTCGCGGACCTGGTGACCGGCACGCACAGCCCGATGACGGAGCTGCCGATCGTCAACCACCGCTCGCCGGACTGGGAGCCCGAGCCGTTCCGCTGGATCGGCGTCCGGTACTCGCAGTGGTCGCTCGGCCGCCTCGACGACAAGATCGCCCGCACGGGGGAGCCGCCGAGCGGCCGGTCAATCGCCGAGCGCATCGCCAACCACTGATCGAAGCCCTGCCAACGGCCGAGGCCGGCCACCCACTGATCGAACAGGAGCCCCCGATGACCGATCTCGCAAGCCTGCCGGCGTCGCTCGGCGTGTCCGAGGCCGAGCTGTTCGGCGACCTCCCGTCCACCGGCCCGCGCGCCGGCGCCGACGTCGGTGAGCCGCAGACCTGGACGCGCGTCCTGTACGACCGCGGCGCGATCAACTGCGGCATCTGGGAGTGCACCCCGGGCGGCTGGTTCATCTCCGACCGCCCCAACACGGAGATCGTCCACGTGCTGCGCGGTGCCGCGACCATCACCGACGAGGACGGCAGCACGCGCTCGCTCGTGGCCGGGTCGGCACTCGTGCTGCCCAAGGGCTGGTCCGGCCGCTGGGACATCACCGAGACGATCCGCAAGCTGTACATCACGATCGACGGGATCTGATCCGGGCCGCGCCCCGGGTGCCGGACGCAGGTCGCGCCGGGCGCCGTCCGGCAGGCGCCGCCGTCCGGCATGCCCCGCGGGGTGCCGGTCCGCCGGGCCCTAGAGGTGCCGGAGGAAGGCCTCCGGGCTCGCGAGGAAGTCGCGCGTCAGGCGCACGTGCTCGAGATCGGCCCACGGGGTGACGCGCGGCGGCGTCTCGTCGAACGACCAGATCTCCGCCCCCGGCAGCGCGAGCAGGATGGGGGAGTGGGTGGCCAGGATCACCTGGCAGTCGTTGTCCACCATCTCGCGCAACAGGGCCAGCAGCGCCAGCTGGCGGCTGGGGGACAGCGGCGCCTCCGGCTCGTCGAGGAAGTACGTCCCGCGCGCCACGACGCGGGCGCCGAAGAAGCGCAGGAACGCCTCGCCATGGGACCCCGTGTCCAGGCCGTCGCCGTAGCGCCGGTCGAGGGCCGCCAGCTCATCGGCGAACGGGGTTCGGGCCAGCTGGTGGGCGAGGCTTCCCGCGCGGTCCGCGTACGCTGCATCGACGGCCGCCAGGTCCGTTTCCAGGCCGGCGCGGAGGACGGCAGTCCGCTTTGCGAAGCCGAAGAAGTCCTCGGCGCGGAGGAAGAACCCGCGGTGCGTCCGGGCCGCCCAGGAGAGGCGCATCGCCCCTGCCAGCGTCCGCACCGGGTCCAGCGTCGCGTCATCGGCAGCCTCGGCGGAGCCCGCGGTGATCGCC
>JBAXFC010000436.1:0-3662 GCA_037140135.1 Chloroflexota bacterium | reverse complement strand
TCGGCGGCCTGACCCCGGACGAGCTCGCCGCCTGGTTCACCGCGCACGGCCGGCCGGCCTATCGGGCGCGGCAGGTCCTCGACGCCGTGTGGCGCGGTCGCCAGACGTCCTTCGCCGAGATCAGGACCCTGCCCGGGCCGCTCCGCGACGAGCTCGAGGCCGCGTTCCGCTTCGACACGGTCGAGGAGAGCGAGGTCCGGCTCACGGACGGCGTCCTGACCGAGAAGGCCGTCCACCGCCTCTCCGACGGGCTGCTCGTCGAGAGCGTCCTGATGCACTACCCGGCGCGTGAGGGCGCCCGTGAGCGGCACACCCTGTGCATCAGCTCCCAGGCCGGGTGTGCGGTCGGCTGCCCGTTCTGCGCCACCGGCGAGCTGGGCATGGAGCGGGACCTCGAGGTCGCCGAGATCGTGGACCA
The DNA here is from genome assembly GCA_037140135.1 of Chloroflexota bacterium. Lineage (GTDB taxonomy): Bacteria > Chloroflexota > Limnocylindria > Limnocylindrales > CSP1-4 > CAIXZV01. The sequence continues at coordinate 3,244 of JBAXFC010000436.1, read as the reverse complement.
GGTCCGCCACGCCGCCCGTCGTCTCGCCGCGGATGAGAAGCACCTCACCAACGTGGTGTACATGGGCATGGGCGAGCCGCTCATGAACCTCGACCGCGTCCTCGCCTCGATCGAGGCCGTCAACGACGCCCGCCGCTTCGGCCTGGGCGCCCGGCACATCACGGTCTCCACGTCCGGCGTGGTGCCGGGCATCCGGCGGCTCACGGCGCTCGGCCCGCAGTTCACGCTGGCCGTGTCCCTCCACGCGGCGCGGAACTCGCTGCGTGACGTCCTGGTCCCGCTCAACCGCCGCTGGCCGGTGGAGGAGGTCGTGGCCGCCGCCCGCGAGCATGCCGAGACGACCGGCCGCCGGGTGACCTACGAGGTCACGATGATCGCCGGCATCAACGACACCGAACTCGATGCCGATGCGATGGCCGAGGTCCTCCGGGGCGAGCTGGCCCACGTCAACCTGATCCCCATGAACGCCGTCGCCCACACGCCCTGGACAGGCACCCCGGTGCCGGTTGTGGAGCGGTTCGCCGCGCGGCTGCAGGCCGCCGGGATCGCCACCACCATCCGCTTCAACCGGGGCACCGAGATCGGCGCCGCCTGCGGCCAGCTGGCCGCCGAGCACGCGGGCCGGCCCACGCCGATCGTCGTCCAGCGCCGCCGCGAGAAGCTCGAGGCGCAGAGCGCCGCCGCCCTGCGCGGTGAGCGGAGCACCGAGCCGCTTCCGGCCGGGGTGGGGGAGGAGTGACCGTGTCCAGCCGCCGCTCCGCCGGGGTCCTCGTCGCCGCGAGCGTCCTCGACTCGGACCTTGCCGACCTGGGTGACGAGATCCGCCGCGCGGAGGCTGCGGGTGCGGACCGCATCCACGTGGACATCATGGACGGGCATTTCGTGCCCAACATCACGTTCGGCTGGAAGACCGTGGAGGCGATCCGGCGGGTGACCGCCCTCCCGTTCGATGCCCACCTCATGATCGACGAGCCGGGCCGCTGGACGCAGATGTTCATCGACGCCGGGTGCGACTCGATCACGCTCCATGTCGAGGTGGCCGCGGCCCAGCTCCGCCCGAGCCTGGAGCTGATCCGCGGGGCAGGGCGGTCCGCCGGGCTGTCCGTCAAGCCCGCGACGTCGCTGACCGAGCTCGACCCGTACCGCGACCTGCTCGACGTGATCCTGGTGATGACGGTGGAGCCGGGCTTCGGCGGCCAGAGCTTCATGACCGGCGTGGCCGAGGCGAAGCTGGGCGCCGCCCGCGCCTGGCTTGATCCGGCCGGTGCCTGCGAGGTCCAGGTTGACGGCGGCGGGCGGTCGGCCAACGCCGAGGTGATCGGGCGTGGTGGAACGGACGTCATCGTCGCGGGCTCCGCGCTCTATCGTGCCGGGGACATGGCCGCCGAGGTGGCTGCCATCCGGTCCATCGCCGGCGCCGCACGGGCCGGCACGCTGCGCTAGGAGGAGTGCGGGATGCGGGCGCTGCTGCAGCGGGCCAGCCGGGGCGAGGTCCGGGTGGACGAGCGGGTGACCGGGTCGATCGGCCATGGGCTGGTCGTGCTGCTGGGCGTCGGCCACGGTGACGACGAGGCGGCCGCGGACTGGATGGCCCGCCGGATCACCGAGCTGCGCATCTTCGAGGACGATGACGGGCGCACAAACCGCTCCCTGATCGATGTCGGCGGCGCCGTGCTCCTGGTCTCGCAGTTCACCCTCTACGCGGACACCCGCCGCGGGCGCCGGCCGGGCTTCACCGACGCCGCCGACCCGGTGCCGGCCAAGGCGCTCTGGCTGCGGGTGGCCTCGATGATCGGCGCCCAGGGCGTGCACGTGGGCCTCGGCGAGTTCGGCGCCGAGATGGAGGTGGAGCTTGTCAACGACGGGCCCTTCACCATCTGGCTCGACACGGCGGACCGCACCGCCTGAGGTTCGGCCGGCCGGCCCATCGCGGGGAGCGGCAACGGGCCTCCGTGCCGCCCCGCCGCAGCGCCGTTGCCGCTATCGTCACCGCATGCCGCCCTCCGACGATCTCGCCGGCGCCGGGTTCACCACCCGCGTGCTGCACACCCGGCCTCGCCTGGCCGACGCCCATGGCGCCCTCCGGACGCCCGTCTACGACACGGCCGCCTTCGAGTTCGGGTCCGCGGAGGAGATGCAGCTCGCGTTCGAGGGCCGCAAGGTCGCGCACGCCTACTCGCGCTCGTCCAACCCGACGGTCGAGGACTTCGAGCTGCGGGTCACTGCCCTGGCCGGCGCCCTGGGCACCATCGCCGTCGCGTCGGGGATGGCCGCGGTCACCGCGGTGGTCCTGGCCCTGGCGGAGTCCGGCGCCAACATCGTCACGACCCGCACGCTGTTCGGCAACACCGCCTCGCTGATCGGGAGCACCCTGGTCCCGTGGGGCCTCGAAACCCGTTATGCCGACATGGACGATCCGGCCTCGGTCGAGGCCCTGATCGACGAGCGGACGGCGCTCGTGTTCCTCGAGGCCATCGCCAACCCGCAGATGGCCGTCGCCGACATCCCGGCCATCGTGGATGTGGCGGGTCGCCACGGCGTGCCGGTGGTCGTGGACGGCACCGGGACCACGCCGTACCTCCTCAACACCGGGGAGCTCGGCGTGGCGATCGAGGTCATCTCGTCCACCAAGTACATCTCGGGCGGAGCGACGTCCATCGGCGGCCTGATCATCGACAACGGCACCTTCGACTGGGGTCGCGTGGCGAGGTTGAGGCCGTGGTTCGAGCGGGCCGGCCGCTCCGCCTGCCTGATGGCCCTGCGCCGGAACGTGTACCGCAACACGGGCGGCTGCATGGCGCCGCACAACGCCTACCTCCAGGCCCTGGGGCTCGAGACGCTCGCCCTGCGGATCGACCGAACCTGCGCCAACGCCCTCGAGCTGGCCGCCCGCCTGGCCGCGCACCCGGCCGTCACCGGGGTGGGGTATCCCGGCCTGCCGGACGCGCCCGCGCATGCGACGGCGGCGCGGCTCCTGGGGCGCGGCTTCGGCGGCATCCTCACCTTCGAGCTGGCCGACCGGGCGACCTGCTTCCGGGCGATGGACGCGCTGCGCCTTGTCCGGCGGGCCACCAACGTCAACGACAACAAGTCCCTGATCATCCACCCGGCCTCGACGATCTACGCGGACTTCACACCCGAGGAGAGGGCCGCGATGGACGTGCCGGACACGGAGCTGCGCCTGTCGGTGGGCATCGAGGACGTCGAGGACGTGTGGGCCGACCTCACCCGGGCCATCGAGGCG
>JBAXFC010000435.1:0-3664 GCA_037140135.1 Chloroflexota bacterium | reverse complement strand
CTGCTGCGCCTGGTCGGGGTGGTTGTCGTCGGGTTCGCGCTGCTCAACTTCACGGCCGGCCTGCGACTTGCCGGGGTGGGCCTGCCCTGGGCCGGCGGCGCGGCGGTTGTCGCGGCCCCGGCTGCCGCGCAGATCGTGGATGGCGTGCAGGCCCTCCAGACCCGGCAGGACGCCGACGGCTACAGCCCCGAGGCCGTCACGATCTACGCGGGCACGCCCACACGCTGGACGATCACCTCGTCCACGACCGCCACCTGTGCCGCCTCGCTCGTGGTCCCGGACCTCGACATCTTCCAGCGGCTCAACGAGGGCGACAACGTGATCCAGCTGCCGGCGATGAGGGCGGGCACGCTCCGGTACTCGTGCGCGATGGGGATGTACGGCGGCGAGATCCGGATCGTGGAGCGGCCAACCGGGACAACCGGGCAGGGCTCCGGGGGCTGAGGGCCGGCCCGGCCCCGCGTCCCGTCTCCCGCGACCCGCCCCGCGCAGCCCGGCTCAGCCAGGCGCAAGCCCGGCTCAGCCAGGCGCAAGCCCGGCTCAACCAGGCGCAAGCCCGGCTCAACCAGGCGCCCCGCCCTGCTCGGCCCGGCTCAGCCCCGCGCGGCCCGGCGCCGCTCCGCCACGACCAGCACCACCGCCACCACCAGCAGCACGACGCCGACGGCGGCCCAGAACAGGGACCCGGTCATGAAGCTGCCACCGATCAGCCCAACCCCCTGGCCGATCCACACGATGCCCACGAGCGCTGCCAGGGCGGCGATGAAGAGACGCGATCCGCGCATTGCCTGATCTCCCTGTCGGGTCGGCTGATCCGCCCGTCGTGCAGGTGTTCGTCCGCCGGCTCCTGTCGGACGTGCCCTACGTCTGGCGCCGCTTCCGTACCGCCGGTTGCGACTCGACACCACTGCTTGCCGAGGACCTTCTCGGGCATGATGATGGTCCCGCTGCCTCCCGTCACCGCGTCCCTCCAAGAGTGCAGGGCTCCAAGGACGACCATGACCCAGACCGCCTCCTCCCAGGGGACCACCGCGCCGGCTGGTGCTCCAGCCTCCGTGCTCCTCGTGGACGACGAGGAGATCGTCCGGCTCGCCCTCAGCCGCATGCTCCGGAGCCTTGGTCTCGCCGTCACCGACGCGGGCGACCCGGTGAAGGCCGAGCAGCTCGTGCAGTCCGGCGAGGTCGCGATCGACCTGCTCCTGACGGACATCGTCATGCCCGGCATGAACGGCCGCGAGCTGGCCGAGCGGTTGCGCACAGCACGCCCCGACCTGCCGGTCGTGTTCATGTCCGCCTACGTGCCCGAGACGGCGTTCCCTGATGGCCGCCTGCCGGTCCGGTCACGCTTCCTGCACAAGCCGTTCTCCCGGGACGACCTGCGCGCCGCCGTGGAGGACATCCTGGCCGAGGCCGGATAGCCGGTCGGCACGGCCGGCTCGCGGCAGCAGCACCCGGAAGGTGCTGCCCGCCCCTGGTGCGGAGGTGACGGACACCCGTCCGCCGGCCCGCTCCACGATGACGCGGACGCTGGTCAACCCGAGGCCCGTCCCGCGATGCTCGGGATCGCCGGCGCGCGTGGTGAAGAACGGTTCGAAGAGCCGGTTCATGACCTCGGGCTGCATCCCGATGCCGGAGTCCCGCACGCTGACCTCCACCCCGCTGTCGAGCTCGCGCGCATCGAGCACGAGCGAGCCTCCGTTCGGCATGGCCGCGCGGGCATTCGTCGCCAGGTTCAGCAGCACCTGGCCCAGCAGGGTGGGCTGGATCGATGCCGGCGGCAGCTTTCCCATCGGGCCCGTCTCGACCCGCACCCTCGGGCCCACAAGACGCCGGACGAGGGGAACGGCGGCGGTGATCACCGTCTGCACGTCTGCGCTGGCCGCCTCTCCGTCGGGCGGGCGGGCAAAGGCCAGGACGTTGCGCACCACCTCCACGGCCTGGTCCACGGCCGACCGGATCTGCTCGACGTCCTCCCGCGACGGGGCGTCCGCCGGCAGATCGACGAGCACGACGTCCGCAAAGCCGCCGATGGCCACCAGGTAGTTCCGGAAGTCGTGCGCGAGGATGTTCGCGAACTGGCCCATCGTCTCCATCTTCTGGGCCTGGAGCAGCTGCTCCTCGAGCGCGCGGGTCTGGGTCATGTCCACGATCGTCGCCACGACGTGGGGCACGCCCGCGAGCATCACGGGACCGAGCGCGATGACGGCCGGGAACTCCGAGCCGTCGCGGCGCCGGGCGCGCAGATCCGGCCGGTTGTCGCCGAGGTGGCGGATGCGGGGCAGGCGCAGGTAGTCCGACACGAGCGCTCCGTGCCTGTCCACCACGTCGAGAGGGACCAGGCTGGTCACGTGCATGCCCACGAACTCGGCTGCGGACCAGCCGAAGGCGGCCTCGGTGTCGCGGTTGGCGAAGGCGATCCGACCGTCCGGACCCACGAGGAGCATCGGGTTGGGCGAGGCCTCCAGGACCTGGACCAGCCGGTGGTTCTCGGCATCGGTCTCCGCACGCCGCCGGAGGGCGAGCAGCCCCCTCGCCAGGTCGGCGGCGATCCGCTCCAGGGTTGCCGCCCGATCGGCGGACAGGGCACCCGGGGCCGCCCGGGCGACCACGAGGACACCCATCGGTGGTCCCTCGGCGAGCAGCGGGACCACCGCCAGCGCCTGCAGCCCCGCAGCCAGCAGCTCCGCTCGCCAGGGCCCGACCGCCGGATCGACCGCCACATCCTCCACGACCACTGCATGGCGCTCCGCGATGGCCCGGCCGGTGGGTCCCGCGGCAAGCGGGTCGGGTGCGCCCCTGCGGACCTGGAGACCGTCCACGCCTCCACAAGCGTCGCCGGCGCACGCGATCACCTGCACCTGCCCGGTGTCGAGGGCTTCGCCCACCCAGACGGCCCGGGCCCCGCGGTCCACGAGCGTTCGGCAGAACCGGTCCAGCAGCTCCGCCTCGGTGGCTGCCTCGAGGACGGCGTCGCCGGCTGCCACGTGCAGCTCCAGCTCCCGCGCCCGGCCCTCGCTCTCGGCCTGTGCGCGCCGCGCCTCGCCGATGAGCGTCCGCACGACCTTGCCGATGACAGCCGATATCGCGACCACGACGACGACATCGAGAATGATCGACGGCAGGCGGTTCGCCGGGTCGGGGGTGAGGAGTTGCGCGATGGGCTCATCCGCGACGATGAGCCACAGGGCGGTGCCGCACAGGGCGACGAGGGCAAGCAGCCTGGCGTCCCTGTGGACGCCCCCCTCCTTGGCCACGCGCTCCGGCTCGCTCCTGACTGCTGGTGGCGCCGCCCGATGCGGCACCGGCCCTGGTGTCGCTGCCCGAAGCGCAGACACCAGGCCGATCGACTCCTGGCGAGCACCATAGCCGGGATGGATGCCACCGGGCATTCATCGAGCGGCCAGTGTCACCCTGCAAGGAAAGGGAATTCCACCCTCCTGTGATCCTACAATCGCGGTGCACGGTCCAGGATCGACGAACGACCCGGCCGACGGCGGAGGCACTGATGACGCAGAGCGCGACGGCCCACGACCGCGACGCGGGTGAGGGCGCGCGGGCGGCCGAGGCTGCCGTCAGCGCCGTCATGCCGCGTGGCCGCGAGCTCAAGAGCGCCGGCTACGAGCTGTTCATCCTGCTGCTCTCGATCCTCTCGGTGGCCAACTTC
>JBAXFC010000434.1:0-3670 GCA_037140135.1 Chloroflexota bacterium | reverse complement strand
GAGGGGTGCGAGATTCGCGCGGGGCGGCGCAGGGAGCCCTCGCGGGGTGCGGCCTGCGGAACACGGGAATGGATTGTCGCGGCACCTAGAATGGCCCGATGTACGTCGTGATCATGGCGGGCGGCGGCGGGACCCGCCTGTGGCCGCTCTCGCAGCCCGAACGTCCCAAACCCTTCCTCCCGCTCACCGGCCCCGAGTCCCTCCTCCAGGCGACCGCCCGGCGCCTGCTCGACGGCCCCGAGCTGGCCGGCCTCGAGGCGTCGTCCATCGCCGTCGTGACCGACCGCCGGTACGACGCCCTCGTCCGCGAGCAGCTCCCGGGCGTGATGGTCGTCTCCGAGCCGGTCGGGCGCAACACGGCCCCCGCCATCGCCCTCGCGGTGCTCGCGCTGGACCGCCCGGAGGACGAGGTGATGCTCGTCCTGCCGGCCGACCAGCGCATCGACCCGGCCCGGGAGGGCCGCTTCCGCCAGGTCATCGCCGACGCCGCCGGGGGCCTTGCCTCGGGCTCCTTCGGGATCGGGCTGCCGCTGGTGACGCTGGGCGTGACCCCGACCCACGCCGCCACCGAGTACGGGTACCTGGTGCCGCGCCGGGCCGACGGCCAGCGGATCCGCGCCCTCGACGCCTACCCGCTCGAGGCGTTCGAGGAGAAGCCGGCCGCACCGCGGGCCACGGAGCTGCTCGCGTCGGGCGGCGTCGCGTGGAACGCGGGCATGTTCCTCTGGCAGCGCGGCGCGATCCGCGACGCGCTGGCGCGCTACACGCACCTGCTCGACGACCTCGCCCCCGCCATCGGGTCGCCCGAAGCGCTCGCCGCCGCCTACGACCACGTTGACGCCCGTTCCATCGACTATGCGGTCATGGAGCCCGCCGCGCGCGACCGGCGCGTCGTGATGGCGTCGCTCGACGTGGGGTGGAGCGACCTGGGCGGCTGGCCGGCCCTGCTCGACGCCCTCGGGCATCCTGCGGACGGCGGCGTGATCCAGGCGGGCCAGCAGGTCAGCACGACCTCGGACGACCTGATCGTCGAGCGCGGACCGGCGGGTCTGACGGTGCGCCCGGGGTCGCCCGGTACCATGACGCCGGAGCGGCCCGTGGCCGTCCTGCGCCGAGCCCTCGCGGCCAGACCGGCCGTGGAAGCGCTTCTTGGGCGGTGTTCTGCAGCGGAGGCTCGCGCGTGACCAACCTGGCTGAGGCGCCCGCACCCACCCGGATCGTGTTCGGGACCGACGGCTGGCGCGCCCGCGTAGCCGACGAGTTCACGTTCGAGAACGTCCGCCGCTGCGCCGATGGCGTCGCCCGGTACGTCGTCGGGCGCGGGGAGCAGGCGAAGGGCGTGGTCATCGCCTACGACCGCCGCTTCCAGTCCGAGTTCTTCGCCCAGGCCGCGGCCGAGGTCCTGCTTGCGCACGACATCCCGGTCGCCATCAGCATGACCGCCGTGCCCACCCAGATGAGCTCGTACGAGGTCGTCCAGCGGGGCGCCGCGGCCGGTGTCGTGATCACCGCGTCGCACAATCCGTGGATCGACAACGGGTTCAAGGTGAAGGCTCCCACGGGCGCCGCCGGCGGTGCCGAGATGCTCGCCGTGATCGAGCAGGGGATCGCCGCCAACGCCGGGACCGTCATCGGGCGCCGGCCGTTCGCCGATGCCGAGGCTGCGGGCCTCGTCGAGTGGTACGACCCCTACGACGGCTACGAGCAGTACGCCCGCCGGACGCTCGACCTCGACGCCCTCAAGGCGGCGGACATGTCCGTGCTCGTCGAGCCGCTCTACGGCGCGGGCTCGGGCTGGATTCCGCGTCTGCTTGCCGGCGGCCGGATCCGCGTGACCGAGATCCACAACGAGCGCAACCCGTACTTCGGTGGCGTCAACCCCGAGCCGATCCGGCCGCACGTGGACGCGGCCCTTGCCCAGATCGCGGGCGGCGGCTACGACCTCGGCCTCCTGCTCGACGGCGACGCCGACCGGGCCGGTGCTGCCGACGAGCGCGGCGTCTTCCTCCACCAGCTGGAGGTGACCGGCCTGCTGATGTACTACCTTGCCGAGCATCGGGGCCTGCGCGAGCCGGTGGTCGTGAGCGTCAACAACACCTCGACCGCCGCCACGCTGGGCAAGCACTACGGCATCGAGACCTTCGAGGTCCCGGTGGGCTTCAAGTTCATCGGGCCCGAGATGATCAGGACCGGGGCGATGATGGGCGCCGAGGAGTCCGGCGGCTACGGGTTCGGCATGCATCTCCCCGAGCGGGACGGCATCTACGCGGACCTGATGCTCCTGGACCTCTTCCTGCGCGAGCGTGCCCGCGGCAACGCGCCCGTCTCCCGGGCCGTGGAGCTCTTCCACGAGCTTGCGGGTCCGTCGTTCTACCGCCGGATCGACGTCCACGTGGAGCGCCCGCTCTACGACGGGGTCAAGCAGCGCCTGCTCGTGGAGCTCGCCGCCACCCCGCCGACCGCCCTCGCCGGCGAGCCGATCGTGCGGACCCAGGTGCTGTCCACCGCCGATGGCTTCAAGTGGTTCCTCGCCGACGGCTCATGGCTCCTGGTCCGCACCAGCGGCACGGAGCCCCTGGTGCGCGTCTACACCGAGGCCAGCTCACCGGCCCTGCGCGACGAGCTCGTGGTGACCGGCGAGCGGATCGTCCGCGGCAGCTGACCCGCTTCCCCCGGGGCTCGCCATGAGCCTGGGTCTGCCGCGGCCGACTGGTGGGTGGACGGGCCGGTCACGGGCCCTCCCGCACCCTTCGTACCTCCCCGAGCGGGGGCTGCTGACGGGCACGCGGAGGTGTAGGCTTCGAGTTGCGACCGCCATCACCGGTGCAGCGGGTCAAGCCGGACGGCGGCCCTCGTAGACGTCCTCATCCGGGACGACTGGAGGTAGATCGGCGATGCACTCCTCTCTCATCGGCAAGGTCGAGAAGGCGAATCGCTACGCTCGTGAGCTGGACCGCATCTCGCTCGAGCGGGTCGCTCTCACGTTCCGGGGTGACAACGACACCCATCACGTGAGTCTTGACGCCGGCCAGTGGCACTGTACGTGCCACTACTTCGAGAGTTGGGGTTCCTGTGTCCATCTCCTCGCCCTGCAGAAGATCCTCGGTGTGATGCTGCCGGACGAGGCCCAAGTCTCGATCTTCAACGCTGCAACCGTGGGCGCCCTCGCCTGACCCGCGCCGGCCCACTCGGCCGGTCGTCGCCCGCCGCCCATGAACGCCGCCGGTCCACCGACCGGCGGCGTTCCCTTGCCCAGGTCAAGGGCGGACTTCCACCCGCCAGTAGAAGGCCGTGGTGTCGCCCGTGGCGAACCGGATGTCCACGCCGAGACTCCAGTCGCCGGCGACGGGCGGTGGGGCCACCGCGATCTCCGTCCCGCTGCCATGCAGCTTGACGAGGCGCCCGATGGTCGTGCCGCCGCTCACCCTGACCCAGGCCGCGGACCAGTCCGCGATCGCCAGCGGCGGGGCGATGGTCACGGTGAACGGGCCACTCCCGGTGAGCGCCCGGTCCCGGGACACCACCAGGAACGGCGAGTCCGAGCCCATGCCCTCCCACGTGAAGGTGCCCAGCTCCCCGCGCACCGGGATGCCGCCTGCGGCAGCGAGGGCGGCCGTGGGAGGGCCGGGGATCTCGGTGGGGCGTGGCGTGGGCGCTTGGATCGGGAGCG
>JBAXFC010000433.1:0-3683 GCA_037140135.1 Chloroflexota bacterium | reverse complement strand
GGAACCCTGACGCAGGGTCAGGCTCTGGGGGTCGAGGGGGCCGCGGGCCGCGGCGCCCGCCGGGAACCCTGACGCAGGGTCAGGCTCTGGGGGTCGAGGGGGCCGATCCGTCCAGGGATTGGGTGCGTTCGGGGCCGAAAGCTGGCCGCAGGGTCAATCCCCGGGGGCCCGGCCGGAAGTGCGGCGACCGAGGGGCCTGGTGCGCGTGCGACGCACGATTTCCGCGCTGCGGTGCACTCCCTGTGCCTCCCACGCACAACCGCGGCATCAACGGCGCTGGACTCCGCCCCGGCCGCGTCGCCACTTGAGCCGCCCGACACCGAACACATGCGTCCAGCGCACAGCGGGCCGGGCCGCGCGCCGCCGCGCGGCGGCGTCGTACGTCACTTGTCCCCCGTCCGTGGGGGTTGACGCCGTCCGCGCCGTGAGCGTAGACTCCGCGCCGGTCGAGCAGGTCGCTCGGCACGTCCTACAACCGGAGGCGTGAGCCAGATGGTGAAGAACGCAGTCTCCCACCCGCGACAGGCGGTTGCCCTCGGCACCGTCAGCGGGAGAGGTGTGCCCACAAGGTAGGACGCAGGGCGGATAGCGCCCCAGCAGCGACCACCGAGCCGTGGGCCACCGGGCCCCCGGCTCTTTCGTTTATCTGGGCACCTTCCCGCCCACGGTAGACCCCGAGCCGCGAGGCCCCCGAACGCCGGGCCCGCGGCTCGTCCCATGTCCGGGACACGTCGCGGACCGGCTCGCCGCTCCGAGCCACCACTGCAGCACCCATCCAGCGAGGAGGGTCCCGTGACCACCACCACCGCGCCCGAACTGAAGATCACCCGCCCGGCCGGCACGGCCTGGGCCACCGAGCGCGCGACGGTCGCCGGGGCCCCGGCCCTGCTCGTCGAGCACGTCACCAAGCGCTTCAAGGTCGACCGGCGCAAGCCCCCGGTCCTCGCGATCGACGACGTCTCGCTCCGCCTGGAGCGGGGCTCGATCCACGGGATCCTGGGTGCCAACGGCTCCGGCAAGTCCACGCTGATCCGCCTCGTCTCGGGGCTGCTCACGCTGGACGAGGGCCGGGTCGAGGTCTTCGGCTTCGACGTGGAGCGTGACGAGCTCGCCGTGAAGCGGCTCATCAACCGGGTCTCGGTCGATGCGGCCTTCTTCAAGAAGCTGAGCCCGATGGAGAACCTGCTCTTCGCCGCCCGCCTCTACGGCCTCGATGCCGGTGTGGCGCGACGGGAGGTGACGGGAATCCTCGCGCGGCTCGGCATCGCGGAGAGCAGGCTCGGCCGGCCGGTGGAGCAGATGAGCCGGGGCATGCAGCAGAAGGTCGCCATCGCGCGAGCCCTGCTCACGTCCCCCTCCCTGCTGCTCCTCGACGAGCCGACCACCGGTCTCGACCCGCGCAGCAAGCTCGACGTCCAGGCCTTCGTGGAGGAGGTCAATCGTGACCACAACGCCACGATCGTCCTCACCACCCACGACCTGGCCGAGGCGGAGCGCCTGTGCGACCGCATCACGATCCTCGCAGGAGGACGCGTGGTCGCCGAGGACTCGCCCGAGGGGCTCAAGCGCCTCGTCGCAGAGCGCTACGGCAAGGAGCCCACGCTCGAGTCCGTGTTCATGACCTTCACCGGCCGCTCCCTCGACGAGGACGTCGAGGAGGACGGGCCCGAACCCGAATGACAAGACCGAAAGGAGGTGCCGCGATGTCGACCATCCGCCACGAGCGCATCGACCGCCAGCACATCTTCCGAAGGAGCTCTCACATGCAGCAGTTCGAACAGCGGTTCGCGGAGGTCCAGGAGCGCCAGCTGCGCTTCCGGTCCGAGCGCGCCGAGGAGCGGCACGTCGAAGGACGCCGGCGCTCCATCCGCTTCCGGATCGGCCAGTCGCTCGTGCGGCTCGGCAGCCGGCTCAGCGGTGACGCCATGACCGCACCCGCGTGGCAGGGGTGAACCCGATGGGGCACCCCGCACCGCGCAGCCTCCCCGGGTCCAGGCCTGTCCCGGACCCGGGGGGCACCCATCACCTGAAAGGGACACTCCGTTGGCTCTCGTCGCGCAGGAGCTGAAGGCGTCGTACGCCTTCGTCGAGCGCAACTTCTTCCTCACCCGCCGGTACTGGGGGTGGGAGCTCGCCTTCCTCGTCTACTCCGTCGCCGGTGCCCTCTCGATCAGCCTGATCGGCGCGGCGGCAGGCGATGACCGGCTGCTCCTCACCCTCATCGTGGGTGCCGTCTTCTGGAACTACCTGTCGGTCGTCTTCTCGTGGATCGCGGAGACGATCGCGGTGGAACGCTGGGAGGGCACGCTCGAGTACACGTTCATGGCCCCGGTCCGCCGCTGGACCCAGCTGCTCGGCTCCTGCCTCTACGCGATGGCGTACGGGCTGGTCCACACGGCGGCCATGCTCATCGTGCTCGTGCTGTTCTTCCCGCAGCTCCGGCCGGAGGCGATGAACCTCGTGACCGCGCTGGTCTTCGTCCTGTTGGGGTCGTTCAGCTTCGTCGGCATCGGCATGATGGCGGCGATCCTGCCCCTGCTCTACGTGGAGCGCGGGGCCCAGATGACCTTCGTGATCCAGTCGTGCCTGCTGCTGGTCTCGGGCGTGTACTACCCGGTCAGCGTGCTGCCCGGCTGGATGCAGGTCCTCGCCGGACTCTCGCCGGCCACGTACGTCCTCCGGGGCGTCCGGGCCGGGCTGCTGGACGGGACGCCGGTGACGGCGCTCGTCGGCGACATCCTCCCGCTGATCGGGATGGGGATCGTCCTCATCCCGGCGGGACTGTGGGCCTTCGGGCGCGCCGAGCGGTACGCGAAGCGCACCGGCAAGCTCAAGCGGGTCGGGTGATGGCGGCGATGCTCCCCCACCCTGCCCTCACCGGCCTCGGCTGGGACCCGGCCTGGGAGGCCGCCTTCGCGCCGTTCGCGGCTGCAGGGCGCCTCCCGGCGCGGGTCGTCGTCGCCCACCGTGATGCCTGGATCGTCGCCGGCACCGGGCCCGGGCCCAAACCCGGCACCGGGCCCCGACCCAAACCCGGCACCGGCGGCGGAGCCGACGGCAGCGGCGCCAGCGACGGCAGCGGTGACCGCGACGCCGTGATCTCGGGGCGCTTCCGCCACGAGACGCTGGGTCCCGGCGACCTGCCCGCCGTCGGCGACTGGGTCGCGATCTCGAACACCGATCCCGCCGTCATCTCGGCCGTGCTTCCCCGTCGCTCGGCGTTCGGACGCAACCGCGACGACGGCCAGGTCGCCGCAGACCAGGTGCTGGCCGCCAACGTCGATGTGGCCTTCGTGGTCGCAGGGCTCGACGGCGACTTCAATCCCCGCCGCATCGAGCGCTACCTGGCGGTGGCCTGGAGCGGCAACACGACACCTGTGATCCTGCTCAACAAGGCCGACACCACCCACGACCTCGACAGCCTCCGGATCGCGGCCGAGGCCGTGGCACCGGGCGTCGAGGTCCGGGCCGTCAGCGCGCGCTCCGGCCACGGCATCGATGACCTGCGTCGTGACATCCTCACGCCCGGAAGGACCGCCGTCCTGCTCGGGTCGTCGGGCGTGGGCAAGTCCACGCTCGTCAACGCGCTCCTGGGCGAGGCGCGCCAGCGCACGGGCGCCGTCCGCGAGGCCGACTCGCGGGGCCACCACACCACCCGCCACCGCGAGCTGGTCCGGCTGCCC
>JBAXFC010000432.1:0-3709 GCA_037140135.1 Chloroflexota bacterium | reverse complement strand
ACATCGTTGTGCTCGCCCGCAACCATGTCCGGCCAGCGGCGCCGGACGATGGTCAGGCCGACGACGCCGAACGCGACGAGCCCGCCCACCATCAGCACGGCGATGACGGGCGTGGAGAACGTGTTGAGCAGCCAGACGGTCATGGCTCTCCTCTCATCGCAGTCGGCCTGGACGGGGATCGTGGACCACCAAGGGCCTGGATCGCGTCGCCTGCCGGCGGACGGGCCCGGAGTCTCGGATAGTTCTACTCGAGGACGCCGAATGCGTCCACCCCCACCCGCGGCCGGCCGCCGAACGTCGCCGGAACGCCGACGAGGTTCGCGGCGAGCTGGGGCAGGTGGGACAGCCCTCGAGATGGGCCTCGACGGCCACCTTGGTGGGAGCGTCCAACATGCTGTCGGGGAAGCCGGAGATGTGGCGGCGCGCCTGCCGGCAACGCAGATGCTGCGCCCGGCTTGCACGCCTGCGCTCGCCGGGCTCCGCCATCGGGGCGAGGAAGACGAACTCGAGCCAACCGCGCGGCGTGCGGCGCCTGAGGAGCTCGTGGATGCCGAGCAGGAGCTCGAACGCGGGACGGCCCCGCACGGTGGATCGGTCCGTGGGGTTGCCCCCGAAGCCAACCGCGATCATGCCGCTGCCCTGTGCGGCGAGGGCGGCGAGGGCGGTCACGGATCTCGAGGCCGGCCTGCGGGCCTCCGCCGCTCGATAGGTTGGCACCGCGCCTGCGGGTTTGCGCTTGGCGGGCCCGGGTACGACGAGGTCGTCGTGCCCGCAGGTTCCATCGGCGCCGCGGACGACGTGTTCGGACGTCCTGATCTCGCGGACAGGATCGATCAAGACGCAGAAGCCGTCGTCCTTCGAGCGGCCGCGGCCGCCCTCGCGAAGTCACCGCCGGCGACGAGTGCGCGCTCCCGGTTCCCGCGGAGGACGGCGCCAGCGGTGGTTGCCACCCCGGGTCGCCGGGGCTGCGGCGGAGCAACGCGCAGGATGGCGAGCAGGTTCGCTCGCTCGATGCGGGCCCGGCCGCGCCCGAGGCGGCCTGCCATGGGGCGCTCCTCGAATGGCCGGCTGGCGCCTCCGGGACTGGCGTCTCGGAACCGCCACGCAGTCTGCGCGGATCTCCATGCCCGCTCCACGTTCCGTGCACTCGCGTGCCTGACGCTGACCATGACGCCGACCGGGGAAGGAGCCCCTGCGGTGACCGCAGCCCAGGAGCCCAGCCCGTGACCCACCAGCCGCTCATCATCCTCGACGGCCCGCCGACGGCCCGGAGGCCCAAGCCCAGGGGGATCATCCGCCGCCCGCGACGCGGGCTTGCCGCGCTCCGTGGCGTCCAGGGCCTTCGACGGGCGGCCCAGCTCTCCGTTGCCCTGTACATCGCCTGGGTCGTCTACGACCGCGCGATCGTGGCGGCTGCGGGGGCGATGGGCACCAGTCCCGAGGCACTCTGCCCCTTCGGCGGCATCGAGACCCTCGTCACGTTCCTCACCGCGGGCGCGTTCGTCCCGCACGTGCACTCGTCCAACATGGTGCTCGCCGGTGCGGTCCTCGTCCTCGCCCTTCTCGCCCGCGGCGCGTTCTGCGGGTGGATCTGCCCGCTCGGCTTCCTCCAGGACCTCGTCGCCGGGCTCTCCGCCTTCGTGCAGCGCCGGGTGCCGGCCGTCTTCCGCGGCATGCGCGCACTGCGCCGCGCAGCGGCACCGCTCGCCGTCCTTGACCGTCCGCTCCGCTTCCTCAAGTACGCGGTGCTGGCGTGGGCGATCTGGGGCACGGCGAGCTTCGGGGTGATGGTGTTCCGCGACGTTGACCCGTGGATCGCGCTGCTCGACATCGGGCAGGGGAGCACGGGCTTCGGGCTGGTGATCCTCGCCCTGCTCGTGTTCGGCTCACTGTTCGTGGACCGCCCGTGGTGCCGGTACGCGTGCCCGCTTGGCGCGGCCCAGGGGCTGGTCGCCCGCTTCAGCCCCGTCCACCTGGAGCGGTCGGCTGCCGCCTGCGTGGACTGCAACCTGTGCACCAGGAGCTGCCCGATGGGTCTCGAGGTCGCCAAGGCAACCAGGATCACCTCGGCCGACTGCATCGGCTGCCTCGAGTGCGTGGAGGCGTGCCCTCGCGAGGGTGCCCTCGACCTGCGCGTGGGCCTGCCGTTCGGTGGCCGGGCATGAGCACGGAGATGACTCCCATGACCGCAACTGCAACCACAACCGCGCCCGTATCCCGCCGGCGGCGGATCCCGCCATTCGTGTACGGAGGGCTCGTCGTCACCGTCTTCGCGGGGGTGATCGGCATCGGGATGGCATCGGGCAGCCTCCAGACGACGGGCCGCACGACCGGTGACGGCCGGCAGGTCACGCTTGCGGGCGAGAGCTCCAGCGAGATCAAGGGCTGGATGACGATCGGCGACGTGGCCGCCGCGTTCAACGTGCCCCTCGCGGAGATCCTCGCGGCCTTCGAGCTGCCGGCGGACACCGCACCGGCGACGGCTCTCAAGGACCTCGAGAGCGACCTGTTCTCCGTCTCCGCGCTCCGGGACTGGCTCGAGGCGCGGCCGGCGGCAACGCCGTGACGGCGCAGTTCGACCTGGTCTTGGGGATCCGCGTCACGGGATCGGGCCTCGCTCGTTACTGCAGGTCGAACAGGGAAGGCGCCCGATCGGGCTCGTGTCCGCCGCCCTCCCGGGAGACGTCACCATGACAAGCCTGATCCCGATCCTTCTCGCGGCGAAGCTGCCGAGCCTGCTTGGTGGCGCCGTCGTCGCCGGGACGATGGTCGCCGGCGCGGTCGTGGTGATCCCCGCGGCCACCGGTGACACCACCCGGGCAAACGTGCAGCAGCAGGACACCGGCCAGGACCGGCTCCACCTGCGCGATGCGGCCGCCGGGACGGGATCGGCCTCGCCGGCGCCGTCGATGTTCGTCGTCCGCGACCGGGACATGGACCGGCTCCACGCGAGCACCGTGCCGTCCGGCAGCCCCGTCCTTGTCGAGAAGCTCCAGACGCGGACGCAGACGCAGACCAAGACGCAGGCGGAGGATGGGACGGGCGCCCAGGCGACGACGGCCACCCAGACCAGGACGCAGACCAAGGCCAAGACCCAGGCCGCCTCTCCGTCTTCGAGCCCCAAGCCCTCTGCGGGCAACGGCTCGGGCAACGGCTCCGGTGCGGGCGCCGGCGGCGGCTCCGGCAGCGCCACCGGCGACCAGGACGGCGATGGCCTGCAGCACCGGGGCGGCGGCTCCGGCTCCCCCAGCCCGTGTCCCGAGCCCTGATCCAACCCTGCGGTCATCCCGGACCGTCGGGCACATGGCGATGCCGGTGCGGCCCTTCGTGGCTGACGCCTCGGCGGCCGCATGGCTGACCAGCGCCCTGACTCCAAGGATGTCGAGGCGCTGGCCGGCGCGTCCGCGGCGGGTGACGCCGCCGCGTTCGCCGGCCTGTACGACATCTTCGCGCCCCGGCTCCGACGCTTCCTCCGCCACCAGCTCTGCGACGTCAACGTTGCCGAGGACCTGCTCCAGCAGACCTTCATGAAGATGATCGAGGCGCTTCCCCGCTACGAGGCCCGCGGCCTGCCATTCGGGGCGTGGGTGTTCCGGATTGCCCGGAACCTCGTGATCGACAGCCGGCGGACCGCGCATCCGGCGGCACCGATCGAGGCGATCGCCGAGCGGGCTGCGGACGGCGATGGTCCGGAGCGTGCCGCCGGATG
>JBAXFC010000431.1:0-3714 GCA_037140135.1 Chloroflexota bacterium | reverse complement strand
AGCAGGTAGAGCAGCATGGCGACGAGCGAGTAGACGCCGACCACGAGGCCGCGCAGCCCGGCGGGGATGCCCAGCGCCGCCAGGTGGCCGAAGAGGTCGTAGTAGGCCGTGCCGTTGGCGACCGCCAGGAAGGCGATGAGGCACAGGCTCGTGAACTCGAAGCCGAGGAGCTTGCGGCGGGCGGACATGGCGCCATCCCATGTTAGGCATGAGGCGGAGGTTTCCCCATGCTTCCTTCCGTCGCCTCGCTGCGCGCGTCGCCGCGCACCCGTCCCGTCCTGGCCGCCATCGCCCTCCTCGCCCTGGCCGGGCCCGCCCGGGCCCAGGCCCCGAAGGCGGCGGCGTCGCCGGTGCTCCAGGAGCTCAACGCCGCGGTGTCGCGGCTGGCCGCGAAGGTGTCACCGGCCGTGGTCCAGATCCGGGTCACCGGCTACGTCCCGGCGACGGAGGCCGGCGCCGCGGAGGGTCCGGTGGTCTCGCGCCAGCGCACCATCGGCTCGGGCGTCATCGTCGACCCCGAGGGCTACGTCCTCACGAACGAGCACGTGATCCGCGGCTCGCAGCGCATCCAGGTCGTCCTCCCCGGCTCGGCCGACGGCGAGGGGATCGCGCCGCGCGGCGGGCGGCAGCGCATCTACGAGGCTCGCGTGGTCGGAACGCAGCCCAGCATCGACCTGGCGCTCCTCCGCATCGACGCCACCGGCCTGCCCACCCTTCCGCTCGACGCGTCGGCCAAGGTCCGCCAGGGCGAGCTGGTCTTCGCCATCGGCAGCCCCCAGGGGCTCGCCAGCACGGTCACCATGGGCGTGGTCTCCTCCGCGGCCCGGCAGTTCGACGGCCTCACCCCGCTGCCCACCCCCATGCTGCTCATCCAGACCGACGCCCCCATCAACCTGGGGAACAGCGGGGGCCCGCTGGTCAACGCCGACGGGCAGCTGGTGGGGATCAACACCTTCATCGTCAGCCAGTCGGGCGGGAGCCAGGGGCTGGGCTTCGCCATCCCCGCCCCCATCGTCCGCTTCGCCTACGACAACCTCCGGAAGTACGGCTACGTGCGGCGCATCGAGGCCGGGGTCTCGGCGCAGGCGATCTCGCCGACCCTGGCCGCGGGGCTCGGCCTCCCGCGGGACTGGGGCGTGGTCGCGGCCGACGTCGCCCCGGGCTCGGCGGCGGCGGCGGCCGGCGTGAGGCCCGGCGACGTCATCGACACCCTCGACGGCCACCCGATCGACAGCCTGCCGGCCCTGACCGGCGCGCTCTTCCTCCACCAGGTGGGGGAGCCGGTGGCGCTCGGCATCCTGCGCGGCGAGCAGCGCCTCTCCCTGACCGTCAACGCGCCCGAGGCGAAGCAGCCCACCGACCTGCTCGCCGACCTCGCCAACCCGGACAAGGGGCTCGTGCCGCGCCTGGGGATCCTGGGGGTGGACGTGAGCGACAAGCTGCGCGGGATCCTCCCGCCGCTGCGCATGGGCTACGGCGTGGTGGTGGCGGCCCGCACGCTCGAGGGGGGCACGAGCGGGGTCGGCCTGCAGCCCGGCGACGTCATCCACGAGCTGAACCGGAACCGGGTCGAGTCGGTCGACGGGCTGCGCCAGGCGCTACTCGCCGTGAAGGCGGGCGAGCCGGTGGTCCTGCAGGTGGAGCGGCAGGGACGGCTCACCTACCTGGCGTTCGAGGTGGAGTAGCGGCGCCCAGGAGCTCGCTTCCCACCCAGTGGGCGGCGAACTGCCAGGCGATCCGGCCGCTCGCGTCCCCCTTCCGGTGGGTCCAGGCGATGGCGGCGTCCCGGGCCCGCGCGTCCCAGGGCAGGGAAGTGCCGCGCACCGAGCACATCCGGTCGATCCACTGGCGGACCACGGCCAGGTACTGCTCGGTGCTGAAGGAGTGGAACCCGACCCAGAGCCCGAAGCGCCCGGAGAGGGAGATCTTCTCCTCCACCGCCTCCCCGTGGTGGATCTCGTCGTTCACGAGCATCGCGCCGCGGTTGTCGGTCTCGAACTCGGGCAGGAGGTGGCGGCGGTTCGACGTCACGTGGATGAGCACGTTCTCGGGCACGGCGTAGACCGAGCCGTCGAGCGCGCTCTTCAGGGCCTTGTAGCTCGACTCGCCCGGCTCGAAGGAGACGTCGTCGGCGAAGAGGAGGAAGCGGTAGGGCTCGTCGCGCAGGCTGTCGACGATGTCGGGCAGCATGACGAGGTCGGCCTTGTCGACCTGCACGAGGCGCAGCCCGCGGGGCGCGTAGGCGGCGAGCAACGCCCGGACGAGCGACGACTTCCCGGTGCCGCGCACGCCCCACAGGAGCACGTTGTTGGCGGGCAGCCCGGCCAGGAACTGCCGGACGTTCTGCTCCACCACCGACTTCTGCTCGTCGATGCCGAGCAGGTCGTCGAGCCCCGGCCCGCCCTGGGAGCGGAGCGGCTCGAGCCACCCCGCCAGCGGCCGCCTTCGCCAGACCGCGGCGTGGTGGACCGCCCAGTCGGTTCCCGGCACCGGCCGCGGGAGGATCTGCTCCACAGCGGCGAGAACACGACGCATCTGCTCGATCAGCTCGGCATCCAGGGGCACGGATCCTCCGGGGGATCCCTTTAATACCAGAAGGCGTATGCTCCGCCGATGCGCGACGAGCCGGTCATCGACATGCGTCTCACCCACCTGATGGCGCTCGACGCCAGCCTCTCCGACGTGCGGGGAGCGCTGATGCGCGCCGCGCGCATCCGGACGGTCCACTGCGCGGAGATCCGCGCGCTGCTCGCCCAGGTCGACGACCTCGGCCGCAGGGTCATGGTCGAGGTCAGCACGCCGTGACGGCGCCCGCGGTGACCACCTTCCGGGTCGGCGCCCATGAGGTCCGGGTCTGGACGGTGGACGGCCGCTGGTACGTCTCGGTCGACGGGGTGGAGCTCCCGATCTGGCACAAGGTCCAGGCGGATGCCTGGACGGCCGGGGTCGCCGAGGCGGACCGGCAGGATCGCCTGCAGGGGTAGCCGTGCGGCTGCACCTCGTCGACGGCACCTTCGAGCTCTTCCGCGCCCACTTCTCCCCCCGGCCGGCACGGGTGTCGGCCGACGGTCGCGACGTCAAGGCCACGCTCGGGCTCTCCGAATCGCTCCGCGCCCTGCTCCGGGATCCGCGGGAGGCGGTCACGCACGCCGCCGTGGCCTTCGACAACCCCATCCGCTCGTTCCGCAACGACCTCTTCGCCGGGTACAAGACGGAGGAAGGCGTTCCCCCGGAGCTCCTCGCGCAGTTCGACGCCGCCGAGGAGGCCGTCCGCGCGCTCGGGGTGACCGTCTGGTCGATGCGCGAGTTCGAGGCCGACGACGCGCTGGCGTCCGCCGCCTTCCGCTTCCGCGGAGAGGTCGACCAGGTGCGGATCCTCTCGCCCGACAAGGACCTCGGCCAGTGCATCTCGGGGAGGCAGGTGGTCCAGGTCGATCGGATGCGGGGGCGCGAGATCGACGAGGCGGCCCTGCGCGCCCGGCGTGGCATCGGGCCGGAGAGCATCCCCGACTTCCTGGCGCTGGTGGGCGACTCCGCCGACGGGATCCCCGGCCTGCCCGGCTTCGGCGAGAAGACCGCCGCGGCGCTGCTCGCGCGCCACGTCCATCTGGAAGCCGTCCCGGACGACCCGGCCGCCTGGCCCGAGGGGATCCGCGGCGCCGCCCGGCTGGCCGCCGTGCTCGCCTCCAGCCGGGCGGCGCCGCGGATCCCCTC
>JBAXFC010000430.1:0-3715 GCA_037140135.1 Chloroflexota bacterium | reverse complement strand
GTTCGTGGACCGGGCGCGCGACCTCGGGCTCGAGCCGCTCGTCGAGGCGCACGACGCCCGCGAGATCGAGGCGGCGCTCGCGACCTCGGCACGCGTCATCGGCGTCAACAACCGCGACCTCCGGACGCTCGACGTGGACCCGCCGAACCAGTGGGGCTCGCACAGGACGGAGATCGCGGTGGCACCCCCGGCCGCGTAGGCCCGGGCACGCGCGACGGCATCGTCGGCAGCGGCGATGGGCCCGGCTGACGGCGAGGACCGCTTGACCTCCGCGATCAGGTGCAGGCCGGGGGCGGCGAAGGCCTCCGCGACCGCTCGTGGGGCCGGGGCGACGGCCACCGCGCGACGAAGGGCGTCGGCGCCCAGCGCATCGAGCTCCGGGACGACCTCGGCCATGCGGCGGGCGGCGATCTCGGCGACGACGCCGGCCGCCGCGGCGGACGTGGAGGTCACGCCTTGGCCTCTTCCGACGCAGCAGCCTTCCTCGCAGCCTTCGCAGCGGTCTTGGCGGCGGCCTCGGCGGCCCGGACTGCACCCTCGGCGGCCTTGCGCTCGGCCCGCAGGCCCAGCAGGAGCGCCTCCGCCATCCCTGCATCGATCGCGAGGGCTGCCTTGTCGATCCCGTCCTCGATCCGGTCCACGATGCCCGCGACCAGCAGGGCGGCGCCGGCGTTGAGCAGCACCACGTCCCGGCGCGCGCCGGGCTCGCCCCGCAGCACGTCCTCGACCATCTTGGCGTTCTGGATGGGCGTGCCGCCTGCGAGCTTGCGCGTGGGCGTCATCGTGAAACCGAGCTGCGTCGCCTTGATCTCGTGGCGCTCGATGCCCGATGGATCGACGACGTAGAGGACGCCGGTGTCGTCGAGCGGGAGCTCGTCCACGCCCTCGCCGTGGATCACGAAGGTGCGCTCCGTGCCCAGGCGCGCGGCCACCTCCGCGATCCGGGGTGCCGCCTCGGTCACGCCCACGCCGATCAGCGCCCGCGTGGCGCCCGCCGGGTTGGTGAGCGGCCCGAGCAGGTTGAACGCCGTCCGGACGCCCATCTCGCGACGGGTGGGACCCGCGTGGCGCATCGCCGGGTGGAAGGCCTGGGCGAACAGGAAGGCGAAGTTGTGCTCCCGGAGCGCGACCGCCGCGGAGTCCGCGTCGTGGTCGATCCGGACACCCAGCGCGTCGAGCACGTCCGCCGAGCCCGACTTCGAGGTGAACGCCCGGTTGCCGTGCTTGGCCACCGGCACGCCCAACGAGGCGACGACCAGGGCCGCGGTCGTGGAGATGTTGAAGGTCCCGGCGCCGTCGCCGCCCGTGCCCACCACGTCGATCGCGCCCGCGGGCGCTTCCACGCGCAGGACGCGCTCGCGCATGGCGGTGGCGAAGCCCGCAAGCTCGTCCACCGTCTCGCCGCGCATCCGCAGGCCCATCAGCAGGGCCGCGAGCTGGGAGGGCGTCGCCTCCCCGTCCATCACCGCGCCCATCGCGAGGCGCGCCTCCTCCATCGAGAGCGTCCGGCCCTCGACGATCGCCGACACCGCAGCCCGGACCAGGTCGCTCATCGGGCGGCCTCCTTCGCCGCGGTCGCATCCTCGGCCATGCCCCGGGTCGCGAACGAGCCGGTGGCGGCGTCGAGCAGCGATGCCTCCCCTTCCCCGGCGAGGCGGAGGAAGTTGGCGAGCAGGTGCGGGCCCGTGGGCGTCAGCACCGACTCGGGGTGGAACTGGACGCCCTCGATCGGCAGCGTCCGGTGGCGCAGGCCCATGACGACGCCGTCCTCGGGGCTGGTCGCGGTCACGTAGAGCTCCTCGGGCAGCGTGGCGGGATCCACGCACAGGGAGTGGTAGCGGGCGGCATCGAAACCGTCGGGCATGCCGGCCATCAGGCCCAATCCGTCGTGGCTGACCGCCGAGGACTCGCCATGGACGAGCGTTGGGGCGCGCACGATCGAGGCGCCCCAGGCGGCGCCCATCGACTGCATCCCGAGGCACACGCCCAGGAGCGGGATGCCGCGCCGGGCGGCGATCCGGATCGTCTCCACCGAGACGCCGGCCGCTGCCGGGTCGCCGGGTCCGGGCGAGATGACGATCCCGCGCAGGTCCTGCGCCGGGTCGTCGGCCATCGCCTCGATCTCGGTGGCGGTGATCTTGTCGTTGCGGATGACCCGCACGTCCGCGCCCGCGGCCTGGAGCGCCTGGACCAGGTTGAACGTGAACGAGTCGTAGTTGTCGATCATCAGGATCACGAGGCGGCTCCCTCCCCTGCGGCGGGGGTCTCCGCCGTGCGGGGTGCGGCCGGCGCCGCGGCCAGCTCGATCGCCCGGCGGACGGCCGCGGCCTTGTGCTCGGTCTCCTCGAACTCGGACTGCGGGTTGCTCCGCGCCACGATCCCGGCGCCCGTGTGGACGTGCGCCATGCCGCCCTTGAGCACGGCGCTCCGGATGGTGATCGCCGTGTCCATGTTGCCGTCGTAGCCGAGGTAGCCCACGGCTCCACCATACAGGCCGCGGCGCTCGCCCTCGGCCGCCGCGATCAGCTGCATCGCCCGGATCTTGGGGGCGCCGGACAGGGTGCCGGCCGGGAAGACGGAGCGCAGGGCGTCGAGGGCGTCGAGCTCTGGCCGCAGGCGTGCCTCGACGTGGCTCACGAGGTGGAGGACGTGGCTGTAGCGCTCCACCTCCATGTACTGGCTGGTGCTCACGGTGCCGGGCCGGGCGACGCGGCCGAGGTCGTTGCGGCCGAGGTCCACGAGCATCACGTGCTCGGCGCGCTCCTTGGGGTCGCGACGGAGCTCGTCGGCCAGGCGCTCGTCGTCGGCGGTGGTGGCGCCACGGGGCCGGGTGCCGGCGATGGGATGGGTGCTCATCCGGTCGCCCACCACCTGGACGAGGAGCTCCGGGCTGGCGCCCACGACCTCGAAGGACGGGGTCCGGGTGAAGAACAGGTACGGGCTGGGATTGACCCGGCGCAGGGCGCGGTAGAGGCCGATGCCGTCCACCGGCTTGCCGTCCGGGCCCATCGGCAGGTCGAACGACTGGCGGCGGGCGAGGACGACCTGGATCGCCTCGCCGGCGGCGATCGCATCCTTGGCGTGCTCAACTGCGCGCATGTACTCGTCGCGGCCGAGGCTGGTGTCCACCTGGCCGACTGCAGGGGCGGCCGCCTCATCGGCGGGGCGCCGGAAGGCAGCGGCCATCTCGGCGGCACTGGGGCGGGCCGTCCGCTCGAGGGCCTCGAAGATCGCCCGCTCGGCGATCCGGTAGCGGCCCTCGAGATCCGGAGTCTCGGTGTGAAGGCTCGCGATCGCAGAGAGCTGGTGCGTGAGGTGGTCGAAGACGATGACGAGATCGGTCTCGATGAAGCTCGCCATCGGCACGCCCACCGGGTCCCTGTCCGGCAGCGGGACCGAGGGCTCGAAGGTGGAGATCGCGTCGTAGGCGAGGGCGCCGACCGCACCGCCGTTGAAGCGCGGCATCCCTTCGACCGGGACGACGCGGCGGCGCGGGATGAAGGCGCGCAGCGCGTCGAGCGGATCGGGGGCCGGGGTCTCGACCACCGGCAGGTCAGGGTCGTATTCCGTCACGCCGACGGGCCGGCTCGTGGTCCGGGCGATGCCGTTCTTGACCTCGAGGAGCCGGCGCGGGCCGACGCCGAGGAAGCTGTACCGGCCCAGCCGCTCGCCGCCCTCGACGGACTCGAGCAGGTAGGCAGGGGTCACCCCGTCG
>JBAXFC010000429.1:0-3738 GCA_037140135.1 Chloroflexota bacterium | reverse complement strand
GGATGTTGGTGCCCGCGGTAGCCCAGGTCCGGAACGGAAACACGGGGGTGCGACTGGCGGCATCGACGTAGTACGACGGATCGACGGCCTCCACCTTGAGTGTGGCGGTGACGCCCTCGGGATGGGTTTCGTTGTAACCGGTCAGAGTGACGGTGTAAGTGCCAGGTGCGGCCCAGGCATGTTGTATCAGCCCACGGTTGATGGCGGTGGCCCCGTCGCCGAAGTTCCACTCCCAGGTGGTGACGTAGCCCGTCTCGGTGTCCGTGAAGCTCACGTCCAGCGGCGCGGTCCCCTCGAACACATCAGCCGTGATCGCCGGCTCCGGGCAGTTGCTCCCGTAATCGGTGCAGTCGTTGCCGGTGGGGATGTCACCGCCGCCGCACTCCGGGGGCGTGTTGTCGATCAGGCAGGGATCGCCGCCGCAGCCGGGCTGGGTGTCGTCGATGAGGCAGGGATCAGGGGGCGGAGGCGTCGCGTCGGACGGCGGAGGAGTCACGTCCGACATCGGCACCAGGGCGACCGCTGTTGCCGGGCCCTCGGGCACGACCACCTGCGTGTGGGACGACACCGCGATGGCATGCGGGGCGGGCATCGACGACATGACGATCATGACTGCGGCGGACATGGCGAGGCCGCGCCGGAGCGTGGCGGAGCGCGCCCGGCGAGCGGCCGGCGGACGGCCACTGTGCACGACGAAGGCCCGAAGCCTTGCGAGACCCTGCGCGATGCCCATCCCAGCCACCTCGACCCGGACCGGACAGCAAACCGTCCCGGGCGCATCCAGCGGGGCCGGCCGGCCCTCAATGGACCTGGACGCCGTCCTCCGTCAGGCAAGTGAAAGGCGTTGCACAGGGGCACCGGCCGTGGCGTGGTGCGATCACCATCCGGGGGCCTTGGGTTCCCGACGCATGTCAGACGTTTCCGGCACGCGAGACGGCGAATGGACCTGTCGGCGGGAGTCGGAGCGCCCAAGCGCCCTTCCGCGCGCCCTGACCCGGAGCCGGGCCCGCCGGGCGGATCACTCGGGATGCGAGCTGGAGCGCCCGGCCTCCTCGATGTAGAGGCGCGCCGCCAGGACCCGCGAGTTGACCGAAGGGCTTGCCCCGAGCCCCAGCGCGACCAGGATCCGGCCCACCATGTGCTCGATGGACTTGGTGCTGATGCCGCGCCGGTGGGCGATCTCCTCGTTGCTGAGCCCCTCCGCGATCATGCGCAGGACCTGCGTCTGGGAGGCGGTGAGGACGGAGAGCCGGCCGGCCGAGGACTCCGCCGGCCCGCCGCGCGGACCGTGGTCATGGAGGACCGCCTCGAGCGTGTCGAGGAGCACCGCCGTGTCCCGGAAGTCCCGCTTGCTGATGTAGGCGGCGCGACCCAGGCCGGCCTGGCGGTAGTCGGGCGTGATCACGTAGTTGGAGATCACCACCACCGCCAGCCAGGTGGCGCGGCGTGTCAGCGAGGCCACCAGGTCAAGGCCCGACGGACCCTCACCGAGATCGATGTCGCAGACCAGCGCATCGGGATCGAAGGCGGCGAACGCCTTGGACGCCTCGGCGGCGGAGGCGCACGCATGGACCTCGAAGCCCGATGCCACCAGGACGCCGGTCAGGAGCGTCCGCGCCATCGCCTCGTCCTCCACGAGGAGCACCCGGCGCGGCTCCTCCTCGGCCAGCAGCCCGGACGGGCTCCTGCGCGTCATCGCGGTGTTCCCGGATCGGCACCGCCCGCGTCACAGGCGATCCGCGCGCGGAGCGTCGTCGGCGCGGGGTCGGTGCTCAGCGACCAGGAGAGGCAGGCGTTGTCGAGCATGCGGGTGCCCAGCCCGGGCTGCCCGGGGCACGCGAGGCGACCGTCATCGGTGATCACGACATCAAGGATCCCACGGTGGCCGCCGACGTGGACCTCGACCTCGTCGGCACCCCCGTGCCGCACCGCGTTGGTGATCGCCTCACCGACGACCGCCGCGAGGGCCTGCGCGGCCACTGTATCGCTCGCAAGGGCGGAGCTCGCCGATCGCCGCACCTCCACCTTGAGCGTGATGGACGGGTCCCAGACCGCCCTGATCTGGTCGAGCGCCTCGCTCCAGGAGACCTGGCGCTCATCCTCGAGCAGGTCGTGGATGCCCGAGGCCACCTCGCTGATCGCAGCGGGGATGTCGGCGGGCGGGTTGAGCTCGATCTGCAGGGCGAGCGACACGATGCGCGCCTGGACGCTGCCGTGGATCAGGCGGCCGAGCCGGCGATGCTCCATCCACCCCCGCTGGCGCAGGCGCCCGACCGTCCAGGCAGCCGCATCGACCGCCTCCCCGAGGCGCCGCTCGGCCGCCACGCGCTGGCTGCTCACCGACGCCTCGAAGGCGAGGATGAAGATCGTCGCGATGGCGAGCAGCAGGTACGCGATGACCAGCCAGCCGCTGGGGATCGAGGCCGGCACCAGGATCGGCGCCGGTGGCACCGCACCCAGGGCCAGCATCTCCGCAGCGACCGCCGCCAGCCAGATCGCCGGCACCACGATGGCGGCGCGCCGGAGGGACAGGCGCGCGAGCCGGGGCCAGACGAGCCGGCGCGCCGCGAGCAGGATCACGCCGACCGTGATCGAGCATGCCGCCGCAGTCTCCGCCATCGCGACGGGGCCCACGTACATGGTCATCGCGATCACAGGCGTGACCGCGACGATGAACGCCGTGGCCAGGGGCCGGAACGGCTCCGCCGTGATGGTTCCCTCGACATAGGCACGGATCGGCACGGCCGGCACCATCAGGCGCTCGTCGATGCCGTCGAGCAGCTCGTCCTCGCGCATGCTCCGCTGCTCCAGCTCCCGGCTCAAGGGGCGGACGACCTCATCGACGAGCTCGTTGAGCCGCGCGGCGGTTGCGGGGGGATCGGCCACCAGTCCCGCCGCCTTGCGCACCTGGGCGGTGACCTGCTCCTCGGTCTCGGCGACGAGGCGCGCGCGATAGGCGCGGATCGCCGCTGCCGCGGAGACCGCGAGTGCCTGCTCGCGAGTGGCGGCGCGCTGCAGGTCGAGCATCGTCGCCCGATGGCGCATGGCCCCGTCCGCGATGATGCTCGCGATGGGAAGGCGGACGACCTCGCCCAGCACGCCGCCCAGGAGTCGGGTGCCCAGCCACACCTGGTGCTCAAGGCCCAGCGCGACCGCGACGTTCGCGAGGAACAGGCCCCGGACGAGACCCGCCAGCACAAGCGCCAGCACGTAGCCTGCCGGTGTGGGGGGCCGGCCCCAGCGCCCGTAGGCCACGCTGCGGATCGCCATCAGCACGAGCCCCTCGACCACGCTCGCGGCGAGGCCGAGCAGCAGCCAGTCCACTGCGCGATCCGAGACACCTTCGGGCAGGAGCCCCAGCGTCATGACCACGGCCGGGGGAAGCGCCACCAGCCATGCGGTCAGGCTGATCGCGTGCGGCCCGCCAAGCCGCTGCCACCACTCGGGCCGGCCGATCCTCATCAGGTGTGCGCCTCGCATGTGTCACTGCGCCGGAACGTCCGCGGGGCCTCTCGATCGCGGAGCCACGGGCGCCGGGTCTGCCCGGTACGTGGGAGAGTCTGCAGGATGGGGCGGGCCGGCGAAGGATGGCGGCGGCGAACAAGCGAGCGGGGTCGCCACCAGCGGCACGGGCGGCTATAATCCGGCTCCGCGCCGACATAGCTCAGCGGTAGAGCAGCTGTTTCGTAAACAGCAGGTCCTCGGTTCAAATCCGAGTGTCGGCTCCACTCCTCCGTT
>JBAXFC010000428.1:0-3747 GCA_037140135.1 Chloroflexota bacterium | reverse complement strand
ATCTCGATCCCGGCCCCGGTTGCCGTCGCGAGGTCCACCGTGGACTCGGGCGCGATCGCGAACACGGGCACGCCCGCGTAGCGCGCGCCCAGCGCGAGCGAGAAGCTGCCGATCTTGTTGGCCGTGTCGCCGTTGGCCGCGATCCGGTCGGCGCCGATGAACACGATGTCCGCCAGGCCGCGAGCGAGGACCGAGGCGGCGGCCCCGTCCGGCAGGAGCCGGAACGGTGCTCCCATCTGCACCAGCTCCCAGGCGGTGAGCCGGGCGCCCTGCAGCAGCGGGCGCGTCTCGAGCGGCAGCACCTCCTCGAGTGCGCCGCGTTCGAAGAGCTCGCCCACCACGCCGAGCGCCGTTCCCCGCTCCACGGCGGCGAGGGCCCCGGTGTTGCAGATCGTCATCACGCGGAGCCTCGGCCTGCCCGTGATCTCCAGGGCGAGATCGGCGCCGCGTCGCGCGATCGCGAGGCACGAGGCGATGTCCTCGTCGCGCACCGCGAGCGCCTCGGCGAGCACGGCCGCCGGTCCAGCGGCAAGCCGCGCGGTCGCGCGATCCACGCCCCAGCCGAGATTCACGGCCGTGGGTCGCGAGGCCCGCAGCCGGGCCGCCCCTGCGCGAACGGCGTCGAGGTCCGTGGTGCCGGCGGCCAGCATGGCCACCCCGAGCGCGCCGGCCACCCCGAGCGCCGGGGCGCCGCGGACGGCCAGCCGCCCGATCGCGTCGATCAAGGGCTCGAGGGTGGAGATCCGGAGCACGACGAGCTCGTCCGGGAGGCGGGTCTGGTCGATGAGGTGGATCTCGCCGTCCACCCAGTCGATGGTGCGCATGATGTGTGCATCTTCGCAGGTATCGGCGAGGGTTCGCGAGACAGCCGGGATAGGATCCCCGCATTCCGGCGGCAGGCCGGGCCGGATGGAGGTTGATCCGATGCCGTGGCTGGTCCGGGAGTACCAGGACGAGGACTTCGAGGGCGTCGTCCGCCTCCTCGACGCGACCGGCGCGGCGCAGGCGTCCGTCTTCTCCTTCGGTGAGTGCATCGTGGCCCTGCGGGCCCGCCAGGCGTCGGCCGTGGCCGTGCACGCCGGCGAGGTGGTCGGAGCGGTGATCGCGATCGTGGCCGCGGACCGGGCCTGGGTGGCGCGCCTGGCCATCAGCGAGGAGCTCCGGGGGCAGGGGATGGCGAGCGCGCTGCTGCTGGCGCTCGACCGGCAGCTCGTCACCGCGCACGTCCGGCGGGTGGGGTACGTCCTGCCGCACGAGGAGCTCATGGCCGACGGCCTGCGCAAGGCCGGCTACGAGGCGCAGCCCGCGGTCGCCTACTTCGAGAAGCGTCTCGCCCTCGAGCCGGGCCAGGCCGCCGTGCTCGACGCGCTCGGTGGCGAGGTGCTGTCGCCGCGGCTCTGGGACGACCTGCTCGGCATGCGCGAGGAGAAGGCGGTCATCGAGCGCCGGGTGATCGCGCCCCTGGTCCACCCCGAGCTCGCGGCCCAGCACGGCGTCGTGGCGCCGCGTGCCGTCCTGCTCTTCGGCCCTCCAGGCACCGGCAAGACGACCTTCGCGCGCGCGGTGGCGGCCAAGCTCGAGTGGCCGTTCGTGGAGCTGCTCCCGTCGCGCCTCGCCGAGGAGGACGCTGGGCTGGCTGCCGGCCTGCGCGAGGCGTTCGCCCAGCTGGGGCAGCTCGACCGGGTCGTGGTCTTCATCGACGAGATCGAGGAGATCGCGGCCGCGCGCCAGGGCGCAGGGATGAGCCGCCTCCACGGCGTGACCAACGAGCTGCTCAAGGTCATCCCGACCTTCCGCCAGCGGAGCAACCGGCTCCTGGTCGCGGCCACCAACGCCGTCCACAGCCTGGACCCGGCGGTCGTGCGGCCGGGCCGCTTCGACTACGTGATCCCGATCGGCTCACCGGATGAGGAGGCGCGGCGCGCTCTGTGGGGCTCGCACACGCGCGGTTCCGTGGTTGACCTCGACTCGATCGTGGCGGCCAGCGCGCACCTCACCACGGCCGAGATCCAGCACGCCGCGCAGTCGGCCGCGCAGGCCTCGTTCGAGCGCGAGCTCCTCGACGATGGGGCAGAAGCGGTCACCGACGGGGCGACGACCCAGGACTACCTCACGGCGATCGGCGCGATCCGCCCCAGCCTGGTCCCGGCGATCCGGGAGGCGTTCGAGGCCGATACCCGCACCTACGCCCGGCGCTGACGACGCACCCGGCCGGCCGCCGGGTCGCAATCGGCCCGGCGGTGGAGCACGGATCCGGCTAGAAGAGGCCGCCCAGCGCGGGCAGGAAGGCCGTCCCGGCGGCGATCCAGGCGACCACCAGGACCGCCCAGCCGGACTTGCCCGAGCCGAGCACCGCCGACACGCCGGCGAGCACGCCGGCGAGGGCGACCAGGGACAGGGCGAGCACGGCCTGGGTCTGGACCGCGCCCGCCGCCGCCGCGAGGTCCACCTGGCGGTTCTGCTCCGCCACCTCCTTGTTGAGGTCGTCGTTCGATGGAGAGAGGAGGCCGATCACGTAGGCGTCCACGGTCCGGCCGGAGCTCGCCATCGTCTCGTCGACCGCGGCCTTGAGCTTCTCGGAGGCGGCCTGCTGCGCAGCTCCGACCGCCGTGCCCGCGGTGTCCCCGGCGATGCTCCCGGCCATCTGGCGCGAGATGCCCTGCATGCCGAGCAGGACCCACTGCTGCCCGGCCGCGGCCGAGGCATCGAGGCTCACCGAGGTGACGGAGATCTTGGCCGAGACGTCGGCGGCGAGCCGGGCCGCCTGCCCCTGGGCCCGGGTGCCCTCCTGCCCGGCGAAGGCCTGCTCGACGGCACACAGGCCGGCGAGGATCGCGATCAGGCCGATCAGCAGGGCCGCCGCGCGATCGAAGGTCCGCTGGCTGCGCCAGCGGGTGACGGTCTCGACCTCGATCACACCAGCACCTCCACGATGGCCGCGATCAGGGCGCCACCGGCGAGCGACATCCCGCCCATCCCGAGCAGGAGCCGCCGGCTGCCGCCGAACGGCTGGGCCAGCGCCCCGAACAGGGCGGCCAGCCCGAGCGGCAGCAGGCCGAGCGTCATCCACGATGCCTTGGCGCCGAGGGCATCGCCCTCGGCCTGGATCGCGTCGGGGTCGAGGGCCACGAGCTTGGGGTCCTCGGCGCGCAGGGTGGCCAGCCGCTTGCCGATGTCCACGCCGCCGCCGGGCAGCGCGTACTCGGGCTTCGCCAGCTCCACGCTGGGCTCGACCGCGGACAGGACGCTCTTGGCGGTGTCGGCCTCCTCGCCCAGGATGATCGCGTCGCTGCCGGTGGCCGCCGCGGCCGCGGAGCGGGCCTCGGTCTCCTGGAGGCGGAAGCTCAGCACGTTGACGGCGGCCGGGATCTCCGCCTGGTAGAGGAGGTGGATGTCGCTGATGGCGGCGGTCGAGCGCTTGACCTCCGTGCGCAGCGCCGATTGCCAGTCGTCCGAAGCGCTGTTCGCGAGTGCCGTGGACCGGGCGCCGATGACCGCCGCGAGGATGGCCGTCAGCGCCAGGAGGACGGCGACGCCGCGGTGCCCGCCGCCGTCATCAGCCGGCGCACGCCGTTCGGGGGCCGGTGTCGCGTCCGCCGATCCCGGGGACGCGGGTGCGGCCGGATGGGCCGCGGGCGGATGCGCCGGGGCAGCCCAGGCCGCCGAGGCCGGCGCTTGGGTCATGGGAGGTGGTGCCACCTGCTGCGCCGGGGCGGCCGGCGGCCCTGCGACCGGCGGCCCTGCGAC
>JBAXFC010000427.1:0-3760 GCA_037140135.1 Chloroflexota bacterium | reverse complement strand
GCCGTGGACCAGCCTCCGACCCCGGCCTGGCCATCAGGCTGTCCGGCGGGGACCACGCCTGCTACGACAGGGTGGACACGCACGAGGGCTGCCGCGTGGGCTGGGATGCCCGGGACGGCATCCTGCTGTGCCCGTGTCACGGCGCGGCGTTCGACCGGCCCAATGGCGGCGTCGTCCTCGGCGGTCCGACCAGCACGCCGCTCGTGGAGCCGCCGCTCGTGATCGACCACCAGGCGGGGACGATCTCGCGCAAGGCCTGGTCCGGCCTCAGCCGGCAGGCTCCTCGGTGCGCCCGATGCGGACCTGCCAGTCCACGGGTCCCGTGGCGATGTACGCGAATGTGAAGCGTCCCGGGTACTCGGCCGCCAGCAGGTAGGAGAGCGGCTTCGGGTCGTGGTCGTTGAGGACCTCGAGGTGCTCGCCGGGCTCGAGCGCCAGGAGCGATCCGAAGATGAGCGGGTGTCGGTCGCCGGGCGCCATGCCCCGCACGTCGATCGGTGTGGCTTCCTGCATCGTCAATTCCTCTCGCGGTGTCGATTGGACTTGAAATGTACGGCCTACACCGTGCAAAATGCAACCATGCGACCGAGCGACCGCCATGCCATCCTCGCCGACCCCAGCCGGCGGGCCATTCTCGACGCGCTGCAGGCCGCCGGCGCGCCGCTTGACGTCCAGGCCCTCTCCCTGCGGGTGGGCCTCCACCGCAACTCCGTCCGCGAGCAGCTTGCGCGCCTCGCCGCGGCCGGCCTCGTCCGCGTGGCTGCCTCGCCGCCGGTGGGCCGCGGACGGCCGCGCCTGGTGTACGTGCCCACCCCGTCCCACGTCGGCTCCGAGAACCCGTGGCGCGCGCTGGCGTCCGCGCTTGCCGACGAGGTTGCGGGCGACTCCAGCCGGCGATCGATCTGGCAATCGGCCGGCGAGCGCTGGGGTGACGCGGCGGCGGCCGGCCTGCCCCCCGGCAGTGCTCCCCTCGCCGGCGTCGCCTCGCTTCTCGACGAGGCCGGGTTCAGCCCGGAGCCCGTCACGGCCGGCGACACGGAGCTGCGGCTGCGATCCTGCCCCTTCCTCCCCGTCGAGCGGCGGCACATGGATGTCGTCTGCGGGGTGCATCACGGGTTCATCCGCGGTGCGCTGCAGCGGCTCGGCTCGCCGCTCGATGCCATTGCGCTCGACACCTTCGTCGAGCCGGACCTCTGCGTCGCCCATCTCGCGCCGGCGGCCGACCGATGATCGGAGAACCCGTGGAACCTCTCACCCCGCCTGACCCCGCCAGCGATACCGCGTCGGTGCAGCAGGCCCTGCGCTCGGTGATGGACCCGGAGCTGGGGGTGAACATCGTGGACCTCGGCCTGGTCTACAGCTCCTCGCTTGACGACGGGCTGGCAACGGTGGTCATGACGACCACCACCCCGGCGTGCCCCATCGGCAGCTTCCTCGAGGACCAGGTGCAGTGGGCCCTGCTCCGGCTTCCCGGCGTGGAGGAGGTGGAGGTGGTGCTGACGCACGAGCCGGCCTGGAGCCCGGCGATGATGACCGACGGGGCGCGGAAGCTCCTGGGCTGGACCGCGTGACCCGGGTCGACCGGCGACCGGCACCCCTGCCGCCGGCGCCGCGGCTGGCGCTGCTGGCCCTGGGCGGCGCATCGCTCCTCGCAGGCCTGCTGGGCGCGCTGACGCTGCTCGGCTTCCCTGGACCCGGGCCGGCGGGGCGTCTGGCCGGGGCACACGGGATGCTGATGCCGATGGGCTTCCTCGGAACGCTCATCGCCCTGGAGCGCGCCGTGGCCTTCGGCCGGCCATGGGGGTACGTGGCACCGGCGGCGGCGGGGCTCGCCGGGCTGGCGCTGATCGCCGGTGCGCCGCCGATTGTCGCCACATCCCTGCTGCTGGCGGCCGCGCTGGTCTACCTCGCGCTGTATGCGGTCTTCGTCCGCATGGACGGCGCCATCCACACGTGGGTCCAGGCGATGGGCGCCGTGGGCTGGCTGTGTGCTGCGGCGATGCTCCAGGCCGGTCGCCCCGTGGGCGACGTCGTCCCGGCGCTTGCCGTCCTGCTGATTCTGACGATTGCCGGGGAGCGGCTGGAACTGGCACGCCTGGTCCGGCTCACGGGGGCAGCCAAGGCGCTCTTCCTGCTTGCGGCGGGTGCATTCACCACGGGGGCTGCGCTTGCCTCTGCATCCGCCCTCGCCGGGCTCGGCTCCGGGCCGGGGCTCCGCATCGCAGGTGCCGGCCTCCTGGGCCTGGCCGTGTGGCTTGCCCGGTTCGACGTGGCGCGCCGGACCGTCCGCCTGCCCGGCGTCACGCGCTACATCGCCGTGTGCCTGCTCGCGGGCTACGTGTGGCTGGCCGTGGGCGGAGCGGCATGGCTGGCCTTCGGGGCCGGGGCCGGCCCCCTCGAGCGCGATGCGATGCTGCACGCCCTGTTCCTGGGCTTCGTCATGTCCATGGTGTTCGGGCATGCGCCGGTGATCCTGCCCGCGGTCCTGCGCGTGCCACTGCCCTGGCACCGCTGGTTCTACGGGCACCTCGCCCTGCTCCATGCAGGTCTCCTGGTGCGCGTGGGCGGCGACCTCGCCGGCGTGACCGGGGCGTGGCAGCTGGGTGGCGTCCTGACGGTGACCGCGGTGCTGCTGTTCGTGGCCGCGTCGGCGGGCTCGTCGGTCGTTGCGACCATGGCGATGCGACGGACGATCCGGCGCCTGGCCGTGCGCTGAGCGAGGACGGACGAGGTCGCGCGCCTCGGGGCCCGTGAACTCCACCTTGAACGGCAACAGCTCCTGCACGGCCTCGAGGGACACGAACCAGGACGGGCCGGGCGGCTGACCCGCGAAACCGCCGCCTCGGGTCCGGACGAACATGTGAGAACGCACATCAGCGGCATAGCCCCGTCGTGAACACCCGTGCGACGATCCGGGGACTCGCCCGGATACCACCGGGGACGTGGCACTGGAGGTCTTGATGGACGAAACGCAAACCGGGCGGCGACGGTGAGCCGTCGCGAGCGCGGAACGCGTCGCGTCCAGAACCGGCCGACCGGCGGCGTGGACCAGAGGCCGCGGACCGCGGACCCCCAGACCGAGTCTTCCGGTACCTCGCTCCGGGAGCAGGTGGAGCGCGCGGGCCCTGCCGCTCGCGCGCTTCTTGCCATCCGTGCCTTCTTCGGCATCACGTTCCTGTACGCGGGCATCGACAAGCTGATCGATCCCGCCTTCTTCGACGCCGGCAACCCGGGCTCGATCGCCGGGCAGCTGCACGCCTTCACCAAGGTCTCCCCACTGGCCCCGCTGATCGGCGTGCTGGAGCCGTTCGCGGTCCCGATGGGCCTCCTGATCGCGATCGCGGAGATCGCCATCGGCGTGGGCGCCCTCACGGGCCTCGCCTACCGGCTGGCCGCGTTCGGCGGCATGGCCCTCTCGTTCACGTTCTTCTTCACCGCCTCGTGGACCACGCGCCCCTACTACTACGGCGCGGACCTGCCGTACGCCTTCGGCTGGATGGCGCTCATGATCGCGGGCCACGCGGACCTGCTCGTCCCGAGCTTCATCCGCGAGATCGGCGTGCGGGCGGCCGCTCCCGTGATCGGCGGGTACAGCGTCCGCTACGGGACGCGGCCGCGCGGCTGGCTCGAGGAGGACGATCTCGACTGGCCCGGCCGGCGGACCGTGCTCCAGGCCGGCGTCCTGGCCGTGGTCGCCGTCGCGCTTGGCTCGCTGGCGGTCCCCGTGCGCCTGCTCCGCGGCAGCGACGCCTCCCAGACC
>JBAXFC010000426.1:0-3761 GCA_037140135.1 Chloroflexota bacterium | reverse complement strand
GGTCCAGGTCACCGTCGTGCCCGGCGTCACGGTGATCGTCCCGGGTGCGAAGGCGAAGTTCGCGATGGTCACCGCCTGGCCCACCGCGGCCGCCGTCCCGGCGAGGAGCCCGAGCGCGATCACCGCTGCCCCGAACCCTGCGGTCACCTGCCATCGTCGTGCCATCGTCGTGCTCCCCTGCGGCGTGGCCCCGGCCGGTGGACGGGTGCCTCAGGGGCTGATACGCCGGAATGGGCGCCGCGGATCACGCGATCAGCTGGTTCGGCCTGCTGGTGCTCGCCCGGTGGCCCTACCGGCGCCTGCAGGTGCGGTTCTGCTCGCGTGGTGGCCCGGTTCGCGTGCCTTCGGCTCGAGAGGGTGCGTTCCCGGCCGCAGGCCGACCAGGAATGCGCCCCCGGGCGCCCGTTGGCTCACGTGCCGGACGTCGGCCCTGCGCCTGCGGCCCCGAGGCCGCAGCCTCAGGATTCCGGCAGGTGCGCGTCGAGCCCCTCGAGGCGCGTCGCCCCCGGCACCGTCGCGGCGAGGAAGTCCAGCACGATCGCCGTCTGGCGGACCCGCTCGTCGATGTCGAACGAGGCGTGGCCCGTCGCGTACGTGTACACGCGCGGCGCCACGTCGCGCGCGCGCAGGCGCTCGACGTAGTTCCAGACCTGGCGGATGGGGCACCGGGAGTCGTTGACGCCGGCCATGATCAGCAGCGGGGCCGTGACGGCGTCCACGTACGTGATCGGGTTGCGCTCCACGTAGAGGGCGGGCACCGTCTCGGGCGTGCCGCCGAACAGCGCCCGGTCGAGCGCCTGCAGCGACGGCGACTCGTCCTCGTACGCGGCCACGTAGTCCGCCACCGGGACGCCCGCGACGACGCTCCGCCAGCGCTCGGGGTGGCGGCCGGCACCAAGCAGCCCGACGTACCCGCCCCACGACCAGCCTGCCAGCACGACCTGGGCGGCATCCGCCAGCCCGCGGCCGACGAGGTCGTCGAGCCCCGCGAGCACGTCCTCCAGCTCCAGGAACCCGATGTTGCCCGTGAGCGCGTCGCGCCAGGCCTGTCCGAAGCCCTCCGAGCCGCGGTAGTTGACCATTGCGACGAGGAACCCGGCATCGGCATGGGCCGCGATGTCCGGCGCCCAGCGGTCCATGTCCGTGGAGTGGGGACCCCCGTGGACCCGCATGATCACCGGGTGCGGGCCGTCGCCGTCCGGCCGGACGATGAACCCGTGCACGTCCTGGCCGTGGGGGTTCTTGAACCACCAGGTCTCCATCGGCCGGCCGGCGGGCGCGTCGGGACCCTCGATGACGGCGACCGCCACGTCCGAGCCCACCTCGAGGATCCGGGCCGGGTGCTCCCCGCAGTGTCCGCGGTACCAGACCGCGCCGTCGGGCCGGACGGCGGCCGCCGTGATGGAGCCGGGCTCGGTCGCGAGCAGCGTCGCGGCCCCAGCGCCCAGGTCGTACCGGTAGAGCTGGTGGCGCCCTGCCTCGAGGACCAGCAGCAGGAGCGCCGAGGCATCGGGCCACCAGCCCACCGGCTCCACGGTCCCGGCCATCGTCATCTCGAGCTCCACGAGCGCGCCCGTCCGCGCGTTCCAGAGGGCCGGCCTCCGGTCGCCGCTGCGCTCGGTGGTGATCGCCACGCGGTCGTCGCCTGCAACCGGCGAGAAGCCGAAGGCGGCGAGCTCGAGGCCCGGATCGCTGAGCCCGGCGAGCTCGGCGCCGGTGGCGGCGTCCACGGAGCGCAAGGACGGGTGCAGGACATCGCCGTCCTCCATCACCTCGAGCACCAGCAGCGCATCGTCCGACGAGAGCGCGCTGCGGCCCATCGCGCCGGACATCCCCCAGCCGCCGGCGAGGCGGACGGGCTGCTGGTGGCGGTGGAGCAGACGGGCCGGCGCCCCGTCGTCGGCAACCCAGACGGAGTAGTCGTCGTCGGTGGAGATCGCGATGGCCGTCCGCCGCAGGCCCACGGCGATCCCCTCGGACCAGCCCTCGGGCACGCCCTCCACGAGCGGCTCCGCCGCGACATCCTCGTCGAACGGTGCGACCACGAAGGCCCCGGACTCGGCGCCGGTCGCGTCGTGGAACCAGATCACGCCGGTCCCGTCGCGCGTCGGCATGCCCGACAGGATGCCCACCTTGTCGTGGGTCACCTGCCGGCGCTCGCCGGTCCGGCGATCCCACGCGTGGAGCTGGTATGAGCCGCTCTCCGTGGAGGCGATGACGAGCCGGTCGGGGTCGTCGGCGGCCCACGCGGGGAAGGACAGGATCGGGCTGCGGAAGCGGCGCTCCCAGGCGGGCACAGTCGGCATGGGTGGGAGGGTAGCGCCCGAGCCCGCAACCGTGAATGTCCAACTCGCGACGGTCCGGCGCGCGAGAGGTTGCGGGATTTCCCCACTGGATCAGCGTCACTCGGATCCCGATGATCCGCAGATGACCATGAAATCTGGCACGTCCGACCATCTGGCGGAGGCGCAACGGCGACTGGCGACCGTCGCCGCGCTGTTCTGGTTCGAGGCGATCGGCGCGATGGTGGTCGCGGGCTACCTGCTCCTGGCGCCGATGAGCTGCATGGGCGATGGCGGAGGTCCCTGCCCTGGCGTTCTCACGGACGCGTTCCGCGACGGATCGCTGGCCGTCGTGCTGCTCTTCATGGCGGGAGCCGCCGCGGCCGTCACTGCAGGTTGGGCTGGTACCCAGGGACGTCCGGGTGCGAGAGCCCTGGCCTTCTCCTTCGTCGGTGCGCTCGGCGCAGCGCCTGTGGTCCTGGCGGCGGCCACCGACGGAATGGCCGCCTGGCTGCCGCTCCTGTGGTCCGGCATTCCGGCTGTGCTGCTGCTCGGGACGTGGGTGCCGGTGGTCGCGCGGACAGGACGGTCTTCTTTGGCGGCTGACTAGCGCCGGCGCGACCGCCCGAGCCCTACCGCCCGAGCCCTACCGCCCGAGCCCTACCGCCCGACCACGCTCCGCGCCCAGTCGAGCAGGCCCAGCCGCGGGATCGAGTCGAGATCGGCCAGTGGGATCCAGGCGGCCATATCGGTGGAGCCGCCCATCTCGTGGCGCAGCTCGCCGCCGGTGACGTCGAGCCGGTACAGGATGCCGACGGTGTGGATCCGGTGGTGGCTCACGGTCTCGTCGGGCTGGAGCAGCGCCGAGCGCACGCCCAGGAGCTGGCCGACGACGCCGGACAGCCCGGTCTCCTCCTCGAGCTCACGGCCGAGCGCGTGAACCGGGTCCTCGCCGAACGAGACGCCGCCGCCTGGCATCGTCCAGTGGCCGGCCATCACGTTGCCCTCGCGCATGCGGCAGAGGAGGACGGCCCCGTCGCGCTCGGCCCAGGCATAGGAGCCGATACGGACGCGCTGGGGAACGCCGTCCGGCCCGAGCCACGGACCGGGCACGCCGGAGGAGGAATGCCAGTTGTCGGTCATGCCGCCATCCTCGCATGAGCGATGGCACCGGGACCCGTCGCGGGCGCGATACTGCGGCCGTGAGCACGCCGCCGCCCCGCCCCAACCGCATCGTCGTCGCGGGCGACGCCCTGGTGGACCTGATCGCCCGATCCGATGGCTCCATCACGGCGGTCCCGGGCGGTGGTCCTTACAACGCCGCTCGCGCCATCGGCCGGCTCGGGGTTCCCGTCACCTGGATCGGAGGGCTCTCCGGGGACCGTTTCGGGCGGACGCTTGAGGCGGGGCTGGCCGCCGCCGGCGTGGATCTCTCGCTGGTTCAGCGGACCGACCGCCCGACGACGCTCGCACTCGCGG
>JBAXFC010000425.1:0-3762 GCA_037140135.1 Chloroflexota bacterium | reverse complement strand
CGCGCAGCAGGCGCAGCGCCTCGGCCACCGCCCGGCAGTGGCTGAAGTACGGCTCGTCACCGAGCTGCTGGATCTTGGCCACGATCGCCGGCACGGCCTCGGCCCCGCCGAGCGCCGCCGCGAGCACGTCCTCGAGCACGGCGCGGAAGTCGGCATCGACGTCGTCTCGAAGATCCACCCGCGTCCGGAGCGCAGCCGCGGCGGCCCGGCGCAGGACCGACCGGTCCACGTCGCCCGAGGGGTCGGTCGTGAGGCGCTCGGCCAGCTGCACGGTCGCGATCGCGGCCCGGACCGAGGCGCCCTTGCGCAGGCGTGCGTGGGTGCGGGTGGCCCTGACCATGCGCACCGTGGCCGCTGCCAGCTCCGGGCTCGTGCGCGTCTCGGCCAGCACGATCGCCAGCTCCTCCTCGGCTGACTGGTAGTCGAGCGCGAGGTGCTCGAACCGGTCGCGCAGCGCTTCGGAGAGGTGGCCTGTCGCGACGTACTCCACCGGGTTCTGCGTGGCGACCACCCGGAAGCCGGGCGCCGCGCGCACCTCGCCGATGTGCGGCACGCCGATCCGACGCTCGTCGAGCGCGGGCAGGAGCACATTCTGGACCGTCTCGGGCATCCGGTTGAGCTCGTTGATGAACAGGACCGCGCCGCGGCGCATCGCCTCCACGAGGGGCCCCGGGCTGAAGCTCTGCTCGCCGTACCCGGCCTCGAGGACCAGCGGCGGATCGAACCAGCCGGTGAGGCGCGCCTCGCTGTAGCGGTCGTCGCCGTCCACCCGCACCGTGTCCGTGCCCAGCCAGCCGCAGACCGCGAGCGCCAGCGTCGTCTTGCCCACGCCGACGGGCCCCTCGAGCAGCAGGTGGCGGCCGGCCTCGAGGACCGCCAGGGCGAGGGCGAGCTCCGCCTCGCGGCCGACGATGCCGTGCTGGCGCTGGATCCTGGCAAGGGGGGTCATGGGTGCGGCCATCCTAGCAACCGGCTGCGCCCGCGCGAGGGTGCGGACCCGCCAGCCGGTCGCTCCGCGCCCCCTGGTGGCGCTTCGCCGTGCGGTCCCGCGCCCCCGACGGACGACGCGGCCCGGGTCGCGAGCGGCCTGATCGCGCCGTTCACGCTGGGCCACCCCGTGTGCGTGGTCATCGGCGGCAGCGTGGCCCGGTCAACCGACCCCGCCCGCGGGCCTCGGCCCAGTTACTCCGAGCCGTCCACGGGCCCGGGCTCCGGCTCCTGGGCGGCGGCCGGCAGGAGCGGCAGGCCGTCGTGCGGCGACGTCCCCATCAGGCCCACCTGGTGGTAGACCCGGATCTTCTCGCGCGTGTCCGCGATGTCAAGGTTGCGCATCGTGAGCTGGCCGATCCGGTCCTGGGGAGTGAAGAAGACCTCCTCGCCCTTCTCCATCGTCAGCCGCTCCGGGTGGTAGGTCAGGTTGGGGCTGGTGGTGTCCGCGATCGCGTAGTCGTTGCCACGCCGCAGCTCGATGGTGACCTCGCCGGTGATCGGCCGGGCCACCCACCGCTGCGCCGTCTCGCGCAGCATCAGTGCCTGCGGATCGAACCAGCGGCCCTGGTAGAGGAGCCGGCCCAGCCGCCGCCCGTTGCTGCGGTACTGGTCGATGGTGTCCTCGTTGTGGATGCCGGTGACCAGGCGCTCGTAGGCGATGTAC
Source organism: Chloroflexota bacterium (assembly GCA_037140135.1). Classification (GTDB taxonomy): domain Bacteria; phylum Chloroflexota; class Limnocylindria; order Limnocylindrales; family CSP1-4; genus CAIXZV01. The sequence goes on along the minus strand of JBAXFC010000425.1, from coordinate 2,108 downwards.
AGGAGCGCCATGCCGGGCGCCTCGTAGATGCCGCGGCTCTTGGCCTCGATGATCCGGTTCTCAATCTGGTCCGACACGCCCAGGCCGTGGCGGCCGCCGATGACGTTGGCCTCGGCGAACATCGCCAGCCGCGATTCGAATGTCTGGCCGTTGAGGGCCACCGGCTCGCCCTCCTCGAAGCGGACGCTCACGGTCTCCGCGGGGACATCCACGTCCGGCCGCCAGGAGGCGACGCCCATGATCGGGTTGACGATCGAGACACCCCGGTCGAGGAACTCGAGGTCCTTCGCCTCGTGCGTGGCGCCCAGGATGTTGGAGTCCGTGGAGTACGCCTTGTCGGCGCTCATCTTGTACTCGAGCCCGGCACCGTCGAGGTAGGCGGACATCTCGGAGCGGCCGCCCAGCTCGTCGATGAACTTCTGGTCCAGCCACGGCTTGTAGATGCGCAGCGAGGGGTTGACGAGCAGGCCGTAGCGGTAGAACCGCTCGATGTCGTTGCCCTTGTAGGTGCTGCCGTCACCCCAGATGTTGACGCCGTCCTCCTGCATCGCGGAGACGAGCATGGTCCCGGTGACGGCGCGGCCCAGCGGCGTGGTGTTGAAGTACAGTTGACCCGCGGTGGAGATGTGGAAGGCGCCCGTCTGCAGGGCGGCGATGCCCTCGGCCACCAGCTGCGGGCGGCACTCGATGAGGCGGGCCTTCTCGGCGCCGAGGGCGATCGCCTTGCGCGGGATCGCGTCGTAGTCGTCCTCGTCGGGCTGCCCGAGATGCGCGGTGTAGGCGTAGGGGATGGACCCGTTCGCGCGCATCCAGACCAGTGCCGCGCTCGTGTCGAGGCCGCCTGAGAACGCGATGCCGACTCGCTCGCCGACGGGGAGCTGCTGCAGGATGTTGGGCACGGCGCGGTTCCTTGATCGGGGAGGACGGGGCAGGGAGGGCGGCGTCCGTCAGCGACGGCCACCCGGTGGCAATCAGGCTACACCGGAGGTGTCGCCCGACGGGGTTGCGAACGCTCGCCCGGCCTGCCTCCGATCGCCGTCCTATGCTGGCCACCCCCCAACGCGCGAGGACGATCCCCACATGTCACCCCTCGATCCCCCGGCCCGGCTGGTCGTGCACGACTTCGGTCTCGAGGAGCCGGCCGCCCCCACGCTGATCCTGCTGCACGGCCTCACGGACTCCGGGCGGTGCTGGGGCGATGCGGTGGATCGCTGGTCCGCGCACTACCGGATCGCCGCGATCGACGCCCTGGGCCATGGCCGCTCGCCGCGCTTCTCGGACGAGCAGCTGGCGGAGGAGCCCGCCGAGCAGCTGTACGCCGCCACCATCGCCACCATCGAGCGGATCGAGGCCGGCGGTGGGCCCGCGGTGCTGGTGGGGCACTCGATGGGCGGCGCGATGGCCGCGGCCGTTGCCGCCCGCCGGCCGGACCTCGTGCTCGCCGCCGTGCTGGAGGATCCGGCCTGGCTTCCCGTCGAGGAGGTGCCGGCCGACGGGCGCGTGATCGGCCCCGGATGGCTCGAGACCCATGAGCGGTTCGTGGCCAATCCCGTCCGCGAGCTCGCCCTCGGCCGCCTGGAGCACCCGGCCTGGCCGGAGCAGGAGATGGGCCCGTGGGCCCAGGCCAAGATCGACACCGACCCTGCGTTCCTTGCCGCGGGAGTGGTGCTGGTCCGTGATCCCTGGCCGGAGCTGGTCGCCCGCCTCCGCTGCCCCGTGCTCGTGGTCACCGGGACCGAGAACACGATCATCGGCCGGTCCCGTGCAACGCTCGATGCCATCGGCAACCCGGCCATTGAGGTGGTCGCGGTCGATGAGGCCGGGCACTGCGTCCGCCGCGACGACGGCGATGGGTTCCACGCCCTGGTCGATCCCTGGATCGCGGCCCGGTTCGGGGAGGCGTCGGCGGCCTGAGCGGCCGGTTCATGGAGGCGGCGGCCTGGGCGCCCGGCCGGCCCGCCCGATGCCGGGCAGGCGTGGTCAGGCGAACCCGGACACGCCCTCGATCCCGAGCAGCGTCCGCTTGCGGTCGAGGCCGCCGGCGAACCCGGTCAGGCTCCCGCTGCTGCCGACGACGCGATGGCACGGGACGACGATCGAGATCGGGT
>JBAXFC010000424.1:0-3785 GCA_037140135.1 Chloroflexota bacterium | reverse complement strand
GCCGCGGTGCAGTCCTTCGAGAAAGCCCGCAGACGAGAGCTCGACGAGGTTGCGATACCCCTCGTCGCCGTCGATCGGCCGGTAGAGCTTGGTGCCCGCGGCGGCCGCGAGCCTGCGCTCGGCCTCGATCACGGTGTCGAGGACCGGGGTCTTGCCGGCCTCGTCCACGAAGACGCCGGCCGCGAGGCTGATCCTGCCGGGCCGCGGGTCGTTCTTGAAGGCCTCGGTCAGACCCAGGATCGGGTCGGCGGGGGCCGGGATGCGGGAGAGCGACGGCAGCGACACGGAACGGGTCCTCGAAGTGTTCGGTGGACAGGGCGCCGAGGGGACTCTACACGGCCGCGCGGGTTGCGGGCCGGTGCCAGGGGCCGCAAACGGGCGCTCGAGAACCCGGTCGGCCGAGCGGGAGTAGATTCCGGCGAGCCCCCGCTTCCCGGGCGCCCCAACGAGCAGCGGAGCCGCCATCCATGGAGACGATCCCCACGTCGCCCGATGCCGTCGGGCATCCCGACCCCAACCCGGCCGTGGCCGCGGCCGGCCGGCGCCTCTGGGACGACCTCCGACGGTCGGTCGCGAAGGCTGTCGTCGGGGCGGACGAGCCGCTGCGGCTCGTCGCCATCGCCCTGCTCGCCGACGGTCACGTGCTGCTCGAGGACGTTCCGGGAACCGGCAAGACGCTGCTCGCGCGCGCCGTCGCCCGGAGCCTGGACCTCCAGCTCGCCCGTATCCAGGGCACGCCGGACCTGCTCCCGTCCGACGTGACCGGCGCCAGCGTCTTCGAGCCCGGCGGACTGCGCTTCGTCAAGGGCCCGGTGTTCACCAACCTCCTGCTCGTCGACGAGATCAACCGGGCCACCCCGCGCACCCAGTCGGCGCTGCTGGAGTCGATGCAGGAGCGCCAGGTCTCGGTCGAGGGCACGACGTACGTCCTTCCTGACCCCTTCCTCGTCCTCGCGACCCAGAACCCGGTCGAGTTCGAGGGCACCTTCGCGCTGCCGCAGGCCCAGCTGGACCGCTTCCTGCTCCGCGCGCGAATCGGCTATCCCGATGCGGCGGGCGAGTTCCGGATCGCGTCGCGCTACCAGGCGGCCGCCGAGCCGCTCGACGCGATCACGCCCGTCCTCGACCGGGAACGCCTGCTCGCGGTGCGCGAGCTGGTGCGCTCCGTGCGCGTCGCCGACGAGGTCGTCGCATACCTGGTGGCCATCGTGCGGGCGACGCGCGGGCACCAGGACCTTGACCTCGGCGCCAGCCCGCGCGCCACCGTCGCCCTCTACCGCGTCGCCCAGGCGGCCGCGGTGCTCGACGGCCGCGCGTTCGTGACACCGGACGACGTGAAGGCGGTCGCACCGGCGGTCCTTGCCCACCGCCTCGTTGTCAACCTCGACCGGAGCCTCCACGGCGCAACCGCCGAGGGGGTGACCGCATCGGTGCTGGCCACGGTTCCCGCCCCGCCAGCCGCCGAGGGCTGACCGTGGCCGTGCGAGTGCTCGGCGCCATCGCCCTCATCGTGATCGGGAGTGCGCTCGCCGTCCCGATCGCGATGGTGTTGGGCGTTGTCATGCTCCTGCTCGACGTCACCCTCGTGGTCTGGGCCCGGAACGGGCTCACTGGGATCCGGTACAGCCGCCGCCTCGGCGCCCATCGCGCTCCGTTCGGGGAGCCGCTCCTGCTCGAGATCGAAGTCTGGAACCGGCGGCGGCTGCCGCTTGCCTGGCTTCGCGCCGACGACGAGACCGCGCCCGGCGTCGAGGTGCGCGAGCGCGAGCTCGAGGATGGCAGCGAGCCCGGCGTCTCGGTCCTGCGCAACGCCTGGACGCTCCGGCCGTGGGAGCGGATCATCCGCCATTTCCATGTCTCGACGCAACAGCGGGGCGTGTTCACGATCGGCCCCGTCGACCTGTCGGTAGGCGACCCGTTCGCCCGGCTCGCGGCGGCTGAGCAGCGCCCGGGCACGGACACGTTCGTGGTCTGGCCCCGAACGATCCCAACCACCGAGCTCCAGCCGCCAGACCGCTGGGGCGACTGGGAGCGCGCGCGCGCGGGTCTCGCCGAGGACCCGGCGCGGTTCGCGGGCGTGCGCCCGTATGCGCCAGGCGACCCGCTGCGCCGCATCCACGCCCGCGCAAGCGCACGCCTGGACCGGCCGGTCGTCAAGCGCTTCGAGCCGTCGCGCGATCGGGAGGTGCTCGTCGCGCTCGATGTGCAGACCGGCGAGGGCCCCGCCTGGGAGTCCGGCCGCGGTGATGACGACGTGGAGCGCCTGTACGTGGTCACGGCGTCCGTCGTGCGGTCGCTGGCCCAGAGCCGGGTCGCCTTCGGGATGCTCGCCGCGGGCTACACGGGCGCGGAGACGCGGATCGCCTCGGTGCCGGTGGCCTCCGCACCGGGACAGGCGGAGCGCGTGCTGGACCTGCTCGCCCGTCTCTCCTCCCACGCCTCGATGCCCTTCGAGCGGATCCTCGTGGTCGCCTCGAAGGTCGCCCGGCCGGGGATGACCGTGATGGTCGTCACGGCGCGCGATCCACTGCCGTTCATCCCGGCGCTCCGGCAGCTGCGAGCCGGTGGTGCGGACGTGGTCGTCATCGCCTGCGGTGACAAGGCGACCCGCGATGCCGGCCGGGCGAGGGACGCTGGATTCGCGGCACGCCGCGCGGTCCTCGACGGGCACTGGCGCACGGCCGAGCACCTGGTGATCGCTCGATGACCTGGGCCGACGCCGGGACGGTGCAGGATCCCACCGCGGGCGTTCCCCGCGCCGCCTGGGTGCCGGTGGGCCTGGCGCTGGTCGCCGAGGCGGCGTGGATCGCGGTCGTCGCCGCGCTGCTCCAGGCCTTCGTCCTGCGGCCGCCGAGCCTCGGCATCGCCGGGCTGCTGCCGGTCGTCGGGCTGGGGACCTTCGCTGCACACCGGTACGGCACCCGGCTCGGCGATCGGTGGGGATCGGTCGCGATCACGATGGCCTTCGCCTGCGGTCTCGCCGGCTGGCTGCTCGATCCAGCGGTCCGGACGATCCTGGCCGAGCAGGGGACAGGTGGGATCGGGGCGGCGATCGCGGTGAACCCCGGCGGCTGGATGGCATGGATCGCGTTCGTGCGCGGGATGGCCTACGCCCGACCGCCGCTCGATCCGGCTCGCGTGGGAACCATGCTCGGGCTCGGCGTCCCCGGCCTGGCGCTGGCTGCGATGGCGGGCGGGATGCTTGCCCAGCCGGCGAGCAGCCGGTTCCTCGATACCGCGGCCGTGCAGGTGCTGGTCTTCCTCGGGGCGGCGATCCCTGCGATGACGCTCGCGCGACTTGGGCAGGTGGGGCGCGGTGCCGCCGTCGACTGGCGTCGGAACCCTGGCTGGCTCGCCTTCGTGGCGGCGCTGCTCCTGGTCACCGGGCTCATCGCGCTCGGCATCGGATCGGTGGCCGGCCACTCGATCGCGATGGCGGCATCCGCCCTGGTCGCGCCGCTGCTCGTCGTCGGGTTCATCGCGGGCTTCGACCGGCGCAGCTTCCAGATCGTCGTGCTCAGCGTTCTCATCGCGGCGGTCCTGGCGTTGGGCCTGTCGGCGCTCGGTGGCGGCACCTCGTCCACCACCGGACCCTCGGTCGTGATCCCCACCAACCCGACGGAACCCCAGGCCACGGTCCCGATGGCGCTCGGGGCGCTCTGGATCGTGCTGGTTGCCGCCGTGGTCGCCGTGCTCATCCTTGCCCGGCTGTGGCTCCGGCGGCGGGCGGTACCGCTCGCCGCCGATGACGAGATCCGGCTGATCGACCACGGCGGAGACCAGGT
>JBAXFC010000423.1:0-3807 GCA_037140135.1 Chloroflexota bacterium | reverse complement strand
CCACCCGCGCCGTGTCGGGGAATCCCTGACACGGACCCTCCGGCGAGGCCCGCGGGCTTCGTGTCCGTCCGCCCGTACGCCCGACGGCGGGCGGGTCCACGCTGGAAGCCGAGAGACTTCGCGGGGACGCGATCTCGCGCCCAGCACCCCGCCCGACCGGCACCCCGCGCTCTGCAGCGTTCGCGCGCACACGGGGTCCATCGCCATGCATCGCGCCCGTCCAGTCGCCCGCCGCCTCCTCGTGGCCCTCGCGGCCACGGCCCTCCTGCTCGCCGGCGGCACGGCCATCGCCGCGACCGCCTGGGCCCCGGGTCCCGACGGCGTGGTCGCCGCCTGCCGCAACACGAGCACGGGCATCCTGCGGGTGCTGTCCGACACGAGGGCCACGTGCAAGAGCACCGAGCAGCGGGTCACCTGGGAGCGCAACGGCAACCTGCGCTCCGGCACGGGGGCCCCGGCGGCCACCCTGGGCATCGCGGGCGACTTCTACTACGCCACCGACACCCACCGCCTCTTCGGCCCCAGGACCGCCGCCGGCTGGGGCACGGGCATCGTGGTGGGCCTGCCCACGGGGGCCGGCACCGCAGGGTTCAACACCATCCTCTCGGGCCTGGGCGCCCCGCCCGCGGCCGCCGGGAGCGACGGCGACTTCTGGCTCGACATCGCGACCATGACGATGTGGGGACCCAGGGCGATGGGCGCCTGGCTGGGCTCGGGCACCGCGCTCACGGGCCAGCAGGGCGACCAGGGCCCGCAGGGCGCTCCCGGTCCGCAGGGCGACCCGGGCGCGCCCGGTCTCCCGGGCGCCGACGGCACCACCATCCGATCAGGCACCGGCGCCCCGCCCGCGGGCACCGGGAACAACGGCGACCTCTGGCTCGACACGGCGACCCACGCCGTCTACGGACCCAGGACCGCCGCGGGCTGGGGCAGCCCCACCGCCCTCACCGGCCCCGCCGGTGTCGCTGGGGCCTCCGACCTCCTGCGGCCCCGCTTCACCCGCACGACGATCGACTCGACCGGCGTTGTCGGCTACTTCATCGGGGTGACGATCGGGGTGGACGGGCTCCCGCTGGTCTCCTACCAGGACGCCACGCGCCAGGCGCTGCGCGTGGCCCACTGCAGCGACATGGCGTGCACCAGCGCCACCCTCCTCGACGCGGACGCGAAGGCGGGCGAGGTCGGGATGTTCTCGTCCATCGCCATCGGAGGCGACGGCCTCGGCCTCATCGCCTACCACGACTCCGCGAACGGCGACCTCAGGACCGCGCACTGCACCGACGCGGTGTGCAGCTCCGTGACCACGGCGGCCGTCGATACCGCGGGCGACGTCGGCTACCAGACGTCCATCGCCACCGGCACCGACGGGCGCGGGCTCATCTCGTACGGCGACGTCACCAATGGCAATCTCAAGGTCGCCCACTGCGCGAACGCAGCCTGCACCTCGGTGACCGCGAGCACGATCGACTCGACCGGCAACGTGGGGCTGTACACCTCGATCGCCATCGGTGCCGACGGCCTGGGCCTGGTGTCGTACGTGGACGCGGACAACGCCACGCTCAAGGTCGCCCACTGTGCGAACACGGCCTGCACCAGCGCCACCGTGACGGCGCTCGACAGTGCCAGCCCCACCGGCTATTACACGTCGATCACGGTCGGCTCGGACGGGCTGGGCCTGGTCTCGTACCCTGCAGGTGCGAACGCCACGCTCAAGGTTGCCCACTGCAGCAACGTCGCGTGCACGGCCGCGACGCCGACTGAGCTGGCCGCACAGACCAACGCCGGTCAGGAGACGGCGATCTCCATGGGCCGTGACGGGCTGGGGATCATCGCCTACTTCGACCCAGGCGTCGGAGACCTGCGGGTGGCGCACTGCACGAACGTGGCCTGCACCTCGGCCATCATCAGCACAGTGGACGACACGAGCGCCACGACCGGCGTCAACCCGTCGATCGCGATCGGGATGGACGGCCTCCCGGTCATCGCCTACTGCGACTACACCAACGGCGATCTCAAGGTCGCCCATCTCCCGAACCGGCTCGGCTCACCGTACGTCCGGTCCCGGTAGGAGCGCCCGGCAGGGGGGGCACGCGGCCCGGTGGCGATGCCGGGCCGCCGGGCGGGGCTGTCCTCGAACGGCCCGCACGACGTGGGGGTGGCTGATCGGCTGCCCGTCCCACACCGTTGGATCGGCTCATCCGACGGCAGGCCCATGGCTCCGCGCCGATGATCCGCTCATCCCGCCACCCAAACTGGAGTACCCACGTGCGCCTGATCCGCCTCGCCGCCACCTCGATCCTGGTCCCGCTCGTGCTGGTCGCCGCCCTCGCCGGCTGCGGTGGCTCTGCCGCCGAGCGGATCGTCACCGTCCACCACGGTGCCCCGACCGCCACGCTCGTCGCCGTCGATGCGACGAAGGCCTCCCCGGGCGACGTGCGCGTCTTCTCGGTTCCCCTGACCGATGACGGCGGCGCCCCGATGGGCAACCTCCGGGGAACGCTGACCACCACCGCGATCGACACGCCGGCCGCCGGCGACGAGATCCGGATGACGGACCTCGTCTTCAGCTTCAGCAAGGCGCAGGACCAGATCGTGCTGGGCGGCGAGAGCGCCTATCCCAAGGACCAGGCCACGATCGCGGCGGGGACCTCGATCATCCGCCCGGTCGTCGGCGGCTCCGGCGCGTACAACGGCGCCCGCGGCTATGCCGAGACCATCCACGCCGCGGACGGCTCCTGGAAGCACATCTTCCACCTGCTCCCCTGATCGTCGCTCCGGAACCGCGGCGGCACCCGTACCCTTGAGGGGTTGGATCGCGCCAGGGGTGCACCGCCGTCACCGCCACCGTCGTCACCGCCGCGTCAGTCGTGGAGGTCCCCCCCGACCTCCTCGTGAGGCTGCGCCGGTCGATCCGTGGCAGCGTCGATGCCGGCGCGGGGACGCGCGCGCTCTACAGCTCCGACGCGTCGAACTACCGCGTGGTCCCGGCGGCCGTGGTGGCACCCCGGGATGCTGATGACCTGGCGGCCGTGGTGGCGCTTGCCGCGGAGGCCGGCGTCCCGCTGACGATGCGTGGCGCCGGGACATCGATCGCCGGCAACGCGATCGGGACGGGCCTGGTCGTGGACACGAGCCGCCACCTGGCCGGGATCCTGGACCTGGACGCGGACGGGGAGACGGCGACCGTCCTGCCGGGCACCGTGCTCGATGACGTCCAGGCCGCGGCAGCCCGCCACGGCCTGCGCGTCGGGCCGGACCCATCCACGCACTCGCGGTGCACCTTCGGCGGGATGATCGGCAACAACGCCTGCGGCAGCCACTCGGTGCGGTGGGGGACCACCGCGCAGAGCACGCTGGGCCTGGAGGTCATCACGGCCGACGGCGTCCGGCGCCGGGTCGGCGACCTGCGCGAGGGCCGGGATCCAGCTCTCGCGAGGCTCGCAACGGCCGGGCTTGCGCCGCGCACGACCGCGGCCATCGCCGCCCTGCTGGGCGCCCACGGCGACATCATCCGGCGCGAGCTCCCGCCCTGGCCGCGCCGCGTGTCGGGCTACGCGCTCGACTGGCTGCTCCCGGAGCGCGGCGCAGACCTCGTCCGGGCCCTCGTCGGCACGGAGGGGACCTGCGCCGTGGTCTCCGCCGCCACCATCCGGCTCGTCCGTCCGCCCGCCGCCAAGGGTCTTCTCGTCCTCGCCTTCGCGGACGACATCGCCGCCGCGGCCGCCGTGCCCGCGCTCCTGCCCGAGGCGCCGTTCACGGTCGAGAGCCTCACCGCGGAGCTGCTGAGCGGCTGGCGCGATCCGGGCC
>JBAXFC010000422.1:0-3817 GCA_037140135.1 Chloroflexota bacterium | reverse complement strand
GGGATCAGGGTCCCGGAGTCCTTGGCGCCGGCCGCCCGCTTGATCATCGACTCGGCGAGGTCGCCGGCCTGGGCGGAGAGCCCCAGGATCGGGCCGAGCAGCAGCCCGCCGAGCGGGTTCTGGCCGAGCAGCGCGAGCATCGCGACGGTGACGACCGTGGCCGCGACGAGGCCGCCGACCAGGCCCTCGATGGACTTGGCGGGCGAGATGTGGACCAGGAACTTGTGGCGGCCTATCTGCCGGCCCACCAGGTAGGCGCCGGTGTCGTAGCTCCAGACGCCGAGCACGAGCAGGAGGATCCAGCCCCGCGGGCCCTCGATCGGGGCGAGGACCGCACCGGCAGGGATCGCTGGGCCCATCGCGGCAACCTGCAGCACGAAGGCGATGAGGCCGACGTACAACGCTCCGAAGAGCGTCGCGAACCAGACGACCAGCCCGTCACGCGGGTCCTTCTGGGCGAAGGCGCCAACCCCCGCGAGGACCGCGCCGACGGCCACCAGCAGCAGTCCCTTGTCGCCGGACGGCATGACCAGTGCCTCGACCACGAAGGCGACCGCGAGGACGGTGCCGAACAGCGGGAGCGAGCGGTAGCCGGCCGAGCGCAGGAGGCGGAACACCTCCGTGCCACCGACCGCCGCGAGGAAGACCAGGAGCGCGGCGATCCCCGGCGTGCCGAGGGCCAGGGCGACGACCAGGACGGGGACGATGATCAGGGCCGACAGGGCCCGTGTCTGCACGCCGCTCCCCTACCGGCCGAACCGGCGGGTGCGCCGGGCGAACTCGAGCAGGCAGGCATCGAACGCATCGGGTCCGAAATCCGGCCAGAGGCAGTCGCTGAAGACGAGCTCGGCGTAGGCGGACTGCCAGATCAGGAAGTTGCTGATCCGCTGCTCGCCGCCGGTCCGGACCACCAGGTCCGGGTCCGGAAGGCCGCCCGTGTAGAGGGCATCGCTGATCGCCCGCTCGTCCACCGCCTCGGGCGCGGTGCCGGCGGCGGCGAGGCGGCGGAAGGCATCCACCAGCTCCGTGCGGCCCGCGTAGTTCCACGCGATGTTGAGGTGGAGCCTGGTGCCGGTGGCGGTCCGCGCGATGGCGTCCGAGATGGAGGTCCGGGTCTCCTCCGGCAGCTCCTGGAGGCGGCCGAGCAACTGGACGCGAACCCCCTGGGTCGCCAGCTCCTCGGTCTCGCTCGCGATCGCCCGGCCGAGGAGGTCGAACAGGCCTGCGACCTCGTTGTCCGAGCGGGCCCAGTTCTCCCGGCTGAACGCGTACAGGGTGAGCATCGGGACGCCGCGGCGGACGGCGTGCTGGAGCAGGCCGCGGATCGCCTCGACGCCCGCGGCGTGCCCCTCGAAGTCCGTCTTGCCGTGGAGTCTCGCCCAGCGCCGGTTGCCATCCATGATGATGGCGACGTGGCGGGGAAGCTCCTCGGGCGGCAGCAGCTGCGCCTCGGCCGCGGGCGCGTCGATCTCCGGCGTCCCGGCATCACCCGCGGGTTCGTGGGCGAGCGGCGGGGCGTCCGTCGGTCGTGCGAGCGGTCGATCGAGCGGCGCCTGGGCCACTAGACCTCGAGGACCTCCTGCTCCTTGGTGGCACCGACGCGATCGACGTCGGCGACCACCTTGTCGGTGATCTTCTGGAGGTGGTCCAGCTGCCGCCGGGCCTCGTCGGTCCCGAGCGTCCCGTCCTTCTCCTCCTTCTTGAGGGCGTCGTTCGCCTCTCGCCGGAGGTTCCGGATCTCGACCTTGGCCTCTTCCATCCGCTTGTGGACGGTCTTGACGATGTCCTTGCGACGCTCCTCGGTGAGCTGCGGGATGTTGAGGCGGATCACCGTGCCGTCCACGTTGGGCATCAGGCCGATGTCGGACTTGAGGATGGCCTTCTCGATGCCGTTGAGGACGCCCCGGTCCCAGGGCTGGATCACGATCTGGTGGGCCTCGGGAACCGAGATCGTCGCCAGCTGGTTGAGCGGCGTCTGGGTGCCGTAGTAGTCCACGTGCAGGCGCTCGACGAGAGACGTCGATGCGCGGCCCGTCCGGAGGACATGGAAGTCACGCTCCATGGCCTCGACAGCTCGGAGCATCTTGTGCTCGGCGGAGGTAAGGATCTCGCTGGACATGCGGGTGGCTCCTCCGGTCTACGCGGAGATGACGGTGCCGACGCGCTCTCCGCGCGCGACCTTCGTCACGTTGTCGGGAGTGTTGAGATCAAAGACCACGATCGGGAGGTCGTTCTCGGAGCAGAGCGACACGGCCGCGGCGTCGAGCACCTTGAGCTGGTCGCGCAGGACGTCCTGGTACGACAGGTGGTCGTAGCGGGTCGCGCTCGGCTCCTTCATCGGATCCGCATCGTAGACCCCATCGACCTTGGTCGCCTTGAGCAGGACCTCCGCCCCGATCTCCACGGCGCGCAGGGCGGCCGCGGTGTCGGTGGTGAAGTACGGGTTGCCGGTGCCGGCCACGAAGATCGCGACGCGGCCCTTCTCGAGGTGGCGCACGGCGCGCCGGCGGATGTACGGCTCCGCGATCTCGTTCATGGCGATGGCGGACATGACGCGCACGGGGACGCCCGCACGCTCGATCGCGTCCTGCAGCGCCAGCCCGTTCATCACGGTCGCCAGCATCCCGATGTAGTCGCCGGTTGCGCGGTCCATCCCACGGGCGGACGCTGCCAGCCCGCGGAAGATGTTGCCGCCGCCGACGACGATGCCGACCTGGACCCCCATGGCGTGGACGGTCGCGACCTGGTGCGCGACGAACGCGCAGAAGGCCGGGTCCACGCCGTACTGCCGCTCTCCGAGAAGGGCCTCCCCGGAGAGCTTCAGCAGGATCCGGCGGTAGCGGAGCGGCGAGCCATCGGGCGCCGTCAGCGGCTCCCGCGGTTCCCCGTCCCCACGACCGGCGTCGGTCACATCTCCTCCCCGAGCGCGAAGCGGGTGAAGCGGCGCACGCGGATGTTCTCGCCGATCGTTGCGATCTTCTCGGTCACCAGCGCGCGCACGGTGCGATCCTCGTCGCGGAAGGGCTGCTCAAGCAGGCAGACCTCCTTGTACCACTTTGCGAGCTGGCCATCGACGATCTTCTCGCGGATCGCCTCGGGCTTGCTCTGGACCGACTCGTCGGCGAGCAGGACGGCCTTCTTGGCCGCCACCACGTCCTCGGGGATGCGGTCGGTGTCCACGTAGGTCGGGGCAAGGCCGGCGATCTGCATCGACAGGTCGCGGACGAGCTTCTGGAACTCGTCGGTGCGCGCGACGAAGTCCGTCTCGCAGTTGACCTCGATCAGGACGCCGACGCGGCCGCCGGTGTGGATGTAGCTGGAGATGAGGCCCTCGCGGGCGTCGCGGCCGGCCTTCTTCGCGGCGGCCGCGAGGCCCTTCTCGCGCAGCTGCGCGACGGCCTTGTCCATGTCGCCGCCGGACTCCTCCAGCGCGCGCTTGCAGTCCATCATGCCCGCGCCGGTGCGCTCGCGAAGCTCCTTGACGGCCTCGGCCGTGATTGCCATGGAAGTGGTGCTCCTGTCGTTCGTGGGCGCGCAGACGGGGCCGCGCGCGGTTCGAGTCGTCGCCGGCCCGGCGGATGTCGCCGGGCCGCGGGTGCGCCGGAGATGGGCGGCGAGGCCCCCGCGGCGCGTCTGCTCGAGCGTCACCAGCCGCGGGTCCACGCCGGCCGCGGCCAGCGCGGGGCGTACGAGGCCGTCGAGCGGTGCCCGGTCGTCGGGCCGCGCCCCGAGCAGGCCGAGGAGCGCGGCGGCGAGCATGTCGCCGCTGATGCCGCCGGCGCAGTCCAGATAGAGGATCATGGGCGTCACTCTACCT
>JBAXFC010000421.1:0-3819 GCA_037140135.1 Chloroflexota bacterium | reverse complement strand
GCCTGGAGGGCGTCATCGACGCGGCGGGCTGGGACGCCCTCCAGGCCGAGGTCACGGCCGACGTCACCGAGATCGAGCGCATCGCCCTCGCCGCGCCCAAGCCGGACCCTGCGACCGCGCTCGAGCACGTGTCGGCGGCGCCGAGCGGGGCGCCTGTGACACTGCTGCCCGAACAGGGGCGCGAGCTCGCGTTCGGCCTTGCCGTGAACCTCGCGCTCCACCGCGAGATGGCCGACCGGCCCGAGGTGGTCACCTTCGGCGAGGACATCGCCATCCCCGGCGGGACCTTCGGGGTCACGCGCGGTCTCCGCAAGGAGTTCGGGGAACGCGTCTTCGACACGCCGATCGCCGAGGCGTCGATCCTCGGGGCGGCGCTCGGGGCGAGCCTCGAGGGCCTGCGGCCGGTCGTGGAGATCATGTGGACCGACTTCCTGTTCGTGGCGTTCGACCAGATCGTCAACCAGATGTCGAACGTCCGCTACATCTCTCGAGGCGCGGTCAGCGCGCCGCTCGTCGTCCGCATGCAGCAGGGCGTGACGCCGGGCTCGTGCGCACAGCACTCGCAGAGCCTCGAGGCGCTGATCGCGCACATCCCGGGGATCAAGGTCGGCCTGCCGTCGAACCCGCAGGACGCCTACGCCATGCTCCGGGCGGCGGTCGCGGACCCGGACCCGGTGGTGATCATCGAGTCCCGGGCGCTCTACCAGGACAAGGCGCTGATCGATCCCGACGCCCCGATCGAGGCGGTCGCTGGTGCCCGGCTCTGGCGTTCCGGGTCGGACCTCCTGATCGTCAGCTGGGGCCGCATGGCCCAGGTGAGCCTCCGCGCGGCTGACCGGCTGGCGGACGAGGGCATCAGCGCTTCGGTGCTCGACCTCCGCTGGCTCAACCCGCTGGACGAGGAGGCGATCGCCGCGGCTCTGAAGGCGAGCGCCGGACGGCTGCTCATCGCGCACGAGGCGAACCTCACAGGGGGCTTCGGTGCGGAGATCGCGGCTCGCGTCAGCGAGCGCCACCTCTTCGAGCTCGACGCGCCGATCGTGCGCGTCGGCATGCCCGATGTCAGGGTGCCGTCGTCGCCGGTCCTGCAGGCGGCGATCCTGCCCAGCGAACAGATGATCACCGACGCGGCCCGCCGGCTCGTCGGGGGCTGACGGTGTCAGGCCGCCACGTGGCACGTACCTTCAGCATGGGGCGCCGCCGATGAGCACACACCGCATCGCCGTGATACCAGGGGATGGGATCGGCCGAGAGGTCATGCCGCCGGCCCTCGCCGTGCTTGATGCCGCGGCCCGCCGCTACGGGCTTGACCTGGCGTTCGATCACTTCGACTGGTCGAGCGACAGGTATGCCACGCACGGCTCGTGGATGCCGCCAGACTGGAAGGACCAGGTTGGCGGGCATGCCAGCATCTTCTTCGGCGCCGCTGGCATGCCGTCGATCGTCCCCGACCACGTCTCGCTGTGGGACTCGCTGATCCGCTTCCGACGCGAGTTCGACCAGTACGTGAACCTGCGACCCGTGCGCTTGATGCCCGGCATTCCGGCGGCGCTCGCCCGGGTCGTGCCGGGCGACATCGACTATTACGTCGTGCGCGAGAACACGGAAGGCGAGTACTCCTCGGTCGGGGGAATCCTGTTCGCTGGGACAGGGCGCGAACTGGCACAGCAGACATCGACCTTCACCAGGAAGGGCTGCGACAGGATCATGCGCTTCGCCTTTGAGCTGGCGATGCGGCGTCCGCGGCGACTCTTGACTTCGGCGACCAAGTCCAACGGCATCTCGATCACGATGCCCTACTGGGATGCGCGCTTCGCGGAGATGGCAAAGGGCTACCCGGAGGTCAAGACCAGCCAATACCACATCGATGGCCTGACCATCCAGGTGGTGTGCAACCCGCAGCGCTTCGACGTCATCGTGGCGTCCAATCTGTTCGGGGACATCCTCTCGGACCTTGGCCCGGCGACCACTGGCACGATCGGGATCGCGCCATCGGCGAATCTCAACCCGGAGGGCATATTCCCCTCCCTGTTCGAGCCCGTGCACGGCTCGGCGCCGGACATCTACGGTCGAAAGATCGCCAATCCGATCGGCCAGATCTGGTCCGGCGCGATGATGCTGGAGCATCTCGGGCACCTGGACGCGGGCGCGGCGATCGTCAGGGCGATCGAGACCGTGCTTGATCCTGCGTCGGGCGCTCCTCGAACACCAGACATCGGCGGTAGCGCCAGCACGGATGACCTTGGCCGGGCGATTGCGGAATCGGTCGTATGACCCGGCACACGGATCGTCGCCGCGGACCGCCGTTGGCTCAATCAGGCCCGGCTTGCGCCGTCGGGCTGCGGCGGTTTCGCGTCGGGCCGACCGTGATCGGATCATCTTGTTCGGCGAGACCGCCAAGGAGGCCACTTCCATGAAGACAGCTCCGACATGCCCCTCGTTTCTCGTCATCGGCGAGAACATCCATGCGACCCGCACTCTCGCGCGGACGGGTCGCCACATCACCACGATCGACGACGGCCGACCTGCCATCGGGTTCGCCGATGCTGCGGGTGTTGCCCGGACGATGCCGATCGCCCAGCCGATCGCTGCCGGCTCGGACTTCGCCGCCGGCAAGGTGAAGCACGTCCGCAACGCTGTGCTGCTCGGCATGGCGGCTGCCGGGCTCGCCGATCGCGAGCTGGCGGGCCCGGCCTCGGCCGCCGCCGCCGAGGTCGCCGAGGCATACCTCGTCCATCTTGCGGTCCGCCAGGCACGTGCCGGCGCGGACTGGCTGGACGTGAACGTCGACGAGGTGGCCGGCGATCTCTCCGTGCGGGTCGCCGCCATGGATTGGATCGTCCGCTTGCTCGAGGCCGCACCCGAGGTGACGGTGCCGGTTGCCCTCGACTCCTCGAGCTCCGAGGTGCTGCAGGCTGGGCTCGCGGCCTCGGCGTCCCCCCACGGGCGCCCGCTGCTCAACTCGGCGTCACTCGAGCGGCCCGACGTGCTCGGTCTTGCCGCTGCCCACGGGTGCCCGCTCGTCATCAGCGCGGCGGGCGAGCGTTCGCTGCCCGCGACGGCTGACGGACGGTTCGCCAACACCGACCGCATCCTCGCCGAGGCGGAACGCTACGGGATCCCGCTCGCCGACTGCCACCTGGACCCGCTCGTGATGCCGGCCGGCGTGGATCCCGAGGCCGGGGCGGCATTCCTAGAGGCGGCGCGTCGGATCCGGGCCGCCTACGGGCCTGAGCTGCACATCACCGGCGGGCTCTCGAACGTGAGCTTCGGCCTGCCCGGCCGGCGCCTGGTCAACGACGTGTTCCTGGTGCTCGCGATGGAGGCTGGTGTCGACTCTGGGATCGTCGACCCGGTCGTCGCCGACTTCGACAGGATCCTTGGTCTCGACAGGGCGTCGCCGGCGTCTAGGCTCACCGAGGACCTCCTGCTCGGCAGGGATGCCTTCGGCATGGAGTTCCTGGCGGCCTACCGCGCCGGGGTGCTCGCAGACGCGCTCGCGTGAGGGATCCTGCGGACGCGTAGTTCGGGGTTCCTGCGATCGACCGGCTGAGTGGCGGCGAGGTTCATCCGGCTGCTCCGCCAAGCCCGGCAGGCCCAGCCACCCGGCACCCGAGCGGCCACGTGACTGGGACATCAAGGTCGGACGTGGAGGTTTGACTCCTCTCGCCCCGACCAATGCACCTCTTCGTCCCCGCGGGTTGTAGACGCCAAGGCGGCCGTTCACGCTCTGCTACCGCCGGTATTGCCCAGTCCGCCGGCCTGCCTCCGCTCTGCCTCTCGGATGCGGCGGCATCGACGCCGGCGACGTACATGAAC
>JBAXFC010000420.1:0-3819 GCA_037140135.1 Chloroflexota bacterium | reverse complement strand
GTCCGGAGGGACGTTCTGCAGGTGGAAGACGCCCGATCCGTTCGAGCTCGCGTAGGCGCAGCCGGTCCCTGATCCGCCACAGACTCGGACGGTGGCGCCCGCCACGGGTCCGTTGACGTTCCGGACCGTGCCGGAGATCGAGGGGAACGTCGGCAGTACGGCCTCGAGACCTGTCACATCGCCAGCGGTGGTGTCGACCTCCGCAGCGTCTGCCCAAGCCGAGGTCAACGTCGCGGATGGGCCTGCGTAGTAGCCGTAACCCCACGTGTTGGTCGCGCCCGGGACCGTCCCAGGGACCTCGAACCAGAGTCGGCTGGTTCCGGGGTACAGGCCGGTCACCGTGAAGTTCCCGGACCCGTCCACGATCGCCTCGTACGCCGGGTTTGCCCCAGGGCCAGACACGCCCACGGCGAGCCCGGCAGACCCGGCGACATGCCCACTGATGGAGCGGCCAACGACGATCGTGATGTCCTGGTTGGTGAGGTCGCCGATTGAGGTGTCATAGGTGGTTCCCGGATCCCCGCCTTCGGGCACCTCGAGGCCGTCAATCACCGTGCCGTTCGGGATCTGTCGCGCGAGGGGTCCGGACTCGGGTCCTCGCACCAGGAGTTGGGTTGGGCCCGCAGGGAGACCCACCACCTGGTAGAAGCCCGCCGCATCGGACGGGATCCCGCTGCCACCGCCGCTCGCGACGATCGAGACGCCTTCCGCCGGATCGCCGCCGGGCGTCTTCACGTGCCCCGTGATCCGGTACCCGTCCACCAGGTGCACGGTGAGGCCGGTCGTGTGTGCGTGCACGTCAACCATGGCGGCGCTTCCGGGGTCGATCGTGCCCCCAGTCGAGCCCGGGTACCACGACGGCTGGAGGTTCTGGCCTTCTGGCGGGTACACCTTGAGGAAGTAGGAGCCCGCTGGTACCCCCTGGATGGTGAACGTCCCGCCCGGTCCGGAGATCGTCTCGGCGGCAAAGCATCCGTCGATCGCCGTGCACAAGCCGGCATCGGCGCCAACGATGGGGTTGCCGTGGCCGTCCTCAACCGCACCTGCCACCGTGAAGCCGCCGGCCGACACCTTCGGCAGCCGGACCTGGACGCCTGTGATGCTGGTGGCCAGGGCTGGTACCGCGCTCGCGGCAACAACAAGGCTTGCGACAAGGACTGGTGCCATGAAGCGGCGAAACATAGAACCCCCCAAGGTCCCGCCGCCGGGACGTCCGGCGACCTGGGTCAACGTAGCGTCGTCCAGCGCTGCCGCGTGGAGGGTTTCGCGAGGCGCATCACGAACGGATCGTGGCGACTTTGAGGCCGGCCGACCAGGTCAGGCGCGCGGCGCCGGCCTTGCCATCCACTTGTCCGGCTCGGCGAGCGGCTCGAACCCGAACTGGGCGTACAGGCCGTGCGCGTCGTTGGTCGCGAGCAGCATCCGCTTGAGCCCCTGGAGTCGCGGGTCCTCGACGATCGCCGCCATCAGCCGCTTCCCCACCCCGACGCCGCGTGCCGACTCGTCCACGAAGACGTCGCAGATCCAGGCGAAGGTCGCCTGGTCGGTGACCACGCGCGCGAATCCCACCTGCCGCCCGCCGGCGTACGCCCCGAAGGACAGCGAGTGCTCGAGGGAGCGCTCGAACACGGGCCGGCCCCGCCCCAGTGCCCAGTAGGCGCGCCCGGACAGCGCCGGATACAGCCAGTCGAGGTCGAGATCGGCCGGATCCGTGCTGATCCGCAGGTCACCTTGGGGATCGTCGCGTCCGGTGGTCATCACGCGATGGTACCCGCCGGAACGTGCCGGAAGCCCCGCGCCGCGGCCATGCTGAGGCCTATGATCCGGGGGTACCCAGGCCACCGCGCTGGCGGCGCGTGATCGTCCCGGACTGCGCCACATTGGACCGCCAAGTACCGGAGGGAACCGTGGAAACCACCCGCAAGGCACCCTACTCCGTCTACAACGACGGCTCCGGGCCGTACGCGATGTTCAGTTGCGAGTCCTGCGGGCGTGACTACCGCGCGCAGCCGGTCCTCGTTCAGGAGGTCAAGGAGACCATCGCCAAGTCCGCGTTCGGCGGGCTGCTGCGCAACATCCCGATCGTCGGCAACGCCGCGGCCAACCAGGTCGACAACGACCGGTACCGCAACACGCTGACCAACGACGAGCTCGAGAAGGCCTGGGCCGAGGTGAAGGTCAACTTCGCCGAGTGCCAGTCCTGCCGCAAGGTCGTCTGCATC
This sequence comes from Chloroflexota bacterium, assembly GCA_037140135.1. Lineage (GTDB taxonomy): Bacteria > Chloroflexota > Limnocylindria > Limnocylindrales > CSP1-4 > CAIXZV01. The sequence goes on along the minus strand of JBAXFC010000420.1, from coordinate 1,597 downwards.
CCCGACTTCGACATGGCGTCGGGCTTCTGCAAGGAGGACTCGCCGCGCAGCGAGGAGCTCCAGGCGCGGGACGCGCAGCAGGCGGGCGCCGCCGCCGCGGGCTTCATGAGCGGCATTGCGAACGCGTTCGGCATCCCGGACGCGATGAAGGCCGCGGCCGCCCAGCAGGCCGCGGCACAGCCTCCCGCAGCAGCCGCTCCCACGACAACGTGGCCGGCCGCCGCGGCCGCTCCTGCCACTCCGGCCGCCCCAACCGCGGCAGCAGCCCCGTGCGGCTCCTGCGGAGGAGCGCTGGCAGCCGGCGCGAAGTTCTGCGCCAACTGCGCGACGCCCGTGCCCGTCAAGGCGTTCTGCACCGGCTGCGGCACGGAGCGCGCGCCGGGCGCGAAGTTCTGCGCCAACTGCGGCCAGCCCGCCGCCTGATCCCCCGGCGGCGCCGCCGGGTGCCGCGTCACGTCTGAATCGAAAACGCCCCCGGGGCCCGAAGGCCCCAGGGGCGTTTGCCAGTACGGGGTTACTTGGCGAGGTGTCGCTGCATCGCAGCCTTGCGGCTGAGGTTCACGCGACCCTGGCGGTCGATCTCGGTGACCACCACCATGACCTCGTCGCCCACCGACACGACGTCCTCGACGGACGGCACGTGGTAGTCGGCGAGCTCGCCGATCCGGACGAGGCCTTCCTTGCCCGGGAGGATCTCCACGAAGCAGCCGAAGGTCATCAGCCGGGTGACCTTGCCGAGGTACAGCGAGCCGACCTCGACCTCGCGGGTCAGGGACTCGATCCACTGGATCGCCTTGCGCGAGTTCTCGCCGCTGACGGCCGCGATCTCCACGGTGCCGTCGTCCTCGACGTTGATCTCGGTCTGGGTCTCTTCCTGGATCTTGCGGATCATCGATCCACCCTTGCCGATGATCTCGCGGATCTTCTCGGGGTTGATCTTGATCGTGATGATGCGCGGCGCGAAGTCGCTCATCGTCTCGCGGGCGGTCGGCAGGACGGACGTCATCTTGTCGAGGATGAACAGGCGGGCGGCGAGGGCCTGCTTGAGGCCTTCGCGGATCACCCGCTCGTCGATGCCCTTGACCTTGATGTCCATCTGCAGGGCGGTGATGCCCTGGGTGGTGCCGGTCACCTTGAAGTCCATGTCGCCGATCGAGTCCTCTTTGCCGAGGATGTCGGTCAGCACGACGAAGTTGCCGCTGTCGCCGTCGAGCACGAGGCCCATGGCGGCGCCCGCAACCGGCGCCTTGATCGGCACGCCCGCGTCCATCAGGGCGAGGGTGGAGCCGCAGGTGGAGGCCATCGAGGTGGAGCCGTTGCCGGCGACAACCTCGGAGACCAGCCGAATGGTGTACGGGAACTCGTCGTGCGTCGGCAGCACCGGCAGGAGCGCTCGGCCGGCAAGGTTGCCGTGGCCGATGTCCCGGCGGGACGGGCCGCGCATGGGCTTGTTCTCGCCCGTGCTGTACGGCGGGAAGTTGTAGTGGTGGAGGTACCGCTTCTCGGTCTCAGGGCTGATGGTGTCGATCCGCTGCACGTCCGAGGACGGGCCAAGCGTGGCGACGGTCAGCGCCTGGGTCTGGCCGCGGGTGAACAG
>JBAXFC010000419.1:0-3822 GCA_037140135.1 Chloroflexota bacterium | reverse complement strand
CGCGCTGGGCGTGGGCAAGCTCGCGATGGTCCTCGGGGGCAGCGGGCAGGGCCTGCTGACCGATGGCACGTGGGCGACGGCCTACCTCTCGCCGGGTCCGTGGGGCTCGCTGGCGCCGGAGCTGCCGGCCCATCCGTCGCAGGTCTACGAGGCGCTGGGCACCGGCGTGGTCCTGCTGGTCGTGATGTGGGCCATGGTCTGGGGCGTCTTCGAGCGACGCGCCGGCGGTGCCTTCCTGCTCGGGATCAGCCTCTGGGCGATCATGCGCCTGCTCGTCGCCACGACCTGGCGGGACCCCGCGGTCACCGCCGACCTGCGCATGGACCAGCTCATCTCGATCGGCATCGCGGCGATCTCGCTGGCCCTCCTGATCATCGTCTCGGGCGTCGGCGCCGCGCGCGGCCGCAAGGAGCGTGCGACGACCTCGAACGGCGGGTCCGGACCGGCGTGGCCGGACGCGGCGACCCGTCCGGGCATCTGACGGCGCCCTCCGTGGTCGAGGGGCGACCGCTGTTCTCGATCGTCTCCGCGGTCCACGACGTGGAGCCGTACCTGCCCGACTTCATCCGCTCGATCGACGCCCAGGGCATGGCGCCCGGCTTGCTCGAGGTGATCACGGTGGACGACGGGTCGACCGACGGCTCGCGGGCGATCCTGGAGGCCTGGCGGGACCGGGTCCCGTACCGCGTGGTCGTGCTCCACCAGGAGAACGCGGGGCAGGCGTCGGCGCGCAACGCGGGCCTGCGGGTGGCGGCTGGCGAGTGGGTCACCTTCACCGATCCCGACGACATGCTCGACACGGGTTTCCTCGCGTCCGCGGCGGCATTCGCGACCGCCCACCCTGACATCGACGTCATGGCTTCCCGCGTGCTCCTCCTCGACGAGCGCCGGGGCCGGATCCGCGATCGGCATCCTCGTCGCCGGCAGTTCGCCGCCGGGGAGCGGATCGCGGACCTCGAGCGCGAGCCGAACGTCTTCACCGGCAGCTCCACGGTCTCGCTCTTCCGGCTGGACCGGGTGCGCGGGCAGGGGATCGAGTTCGATCCGCTGCTCCGGCCGACGTTCGAGGACGGGCACTTCGCCTGCCGGATGCTGCTCTCCCTGGACCGGCCGCGCATCGGCCTGCTCACCCGATCGCGGTACCTGTACCGCAAGCGCATGGTGGGCACCTCCACGCTCGACCGCAGCTTCGAGCACCCCGGCCGCTACACCACCTTCTTCGAGCGGGGCCTCCTCGACCTGGTGCGCCGGGCCCGTGAGCGCGGTGGCACCGTGCCCGCGTGGCTGGCGCAGGTGCTTGTCTACGAGCTGTCCTGGTACCTGAGCGAGAACGACGCCGCGAGCACCCGGCTCGCGGTCCCCGACGACCTCCGGGAGCGCTTCCTCGCGCTGTTCGGTGAGACCGCCCGGGCGGTCGATCCCGCCGTCGTCCGGGACCATCGCGTGCGCCGCCTCAAGCCGGCCTGGATCGACCTCCTGGTCCACGGGTTCCGCGATGAGCCCTGGTGCGCGTCCGTCGCCTCCGTGACCGCGGTCGACCGGGCGATGCGCCTGCGGCGCGTCGTCTACCGGCACACCGGCCCAATCCCGGAGGAGGAGGTCCGGATCGATGGCCGGCCGCAACGTCCCGCGTTCGAGAAGACCGCCTCGCTTCGGTGCTTCGGCGAGCCCCGCATGGCCGAGCGGATCCTCTGGCTGCCCGAGGGCGGACGGTTGGAGGTGCGGGCCGCGGGCCGCGAGCTGCGCATCGAGACCGCGCTGGAGTCTCGCGGCCTGACGCCGCCGGATGGGGCGCTGCCGCCGTTCCGGACCCCCGGGCGTGTGGGGCGGCTGCGGCGGGCCGTCGGACCCCGGCGGCGGCTCCGGCAGGTGGCCGCCTGGGCACGCCGCCTCACATGGCGTGCCGGCGCGCGACTCGTCTACGGCCGGTCGTTCGGGGACGCGTGGGTCCTGCAGGACCGCCTCCAGGATGCCGACGACAACGGCGAGCGGCTGTTCGAGCACCTTCGCGCGAACCACCCGGAGATCAACACGTGGTTCGTGCTCGAGGCGGGCACGCCGGACTGGCGGCGGCTGGCGGCGGCCGGGGAGCGCCGCCTGGTGGCCTACGGCTCGCGGCGCTGGAAGGCCCTGATGCTCAACGCGTCGTGGCTGCTCTCGTCGCACGCCGACCTGCCGGTGGTCAGGCCGGCGCCGGTGCTGGCGATCCTCGGCGAGCCGACGTGGAAGTTCGCGTTCCTCCAGCACGGCGTCATCAAGGACGACCTCTCGCCGTGGCTCAACCAGCGCGGCATCGACCTGTTCGTGGTGAGCACCGGGGCGGAGCTGGCATCCGTCGCGGGCGATGGCACGGGCTATGCCGTGACGGCCAAGGAGACCCGCCTGACCGGGCTGCCGCGCTTCGACCGGCTGCTCGAGCGGGGCCGCGTGACGCCGCCGGACCTGGCGCGCCTGGTGCTCGTGGCGCCCACCTGGCGGGCCTGGCTCACGCAGCCCCTCGAGCGGGGCTCGCAGCGCAGGGACCTCGGTGCGGAGCTGCCGGGGTCCGACTACCTCCGGCGCTGGATGGCGATCCTCCGGTCACCGGAGATCGAGGCCGTGATCCGGGCACGCGGCTGGCGCCTGGGGTTCATGCCCCACCCGAACCTGCAGCAGATCCTGCCGTCGGTCGATCTCCCGGAGCACGTGGAGCGGCTGTCCTTCGCCGGCAGCGACGTCCAGGGGCTCTACGCGCGCACGGCGCTGCTGGTGACCGACTACTCGTCGGTGGCGTTCAACACCGCGTATCTCGACCGGCCGGTCGTCTACTACCAGTTCGACCGGGACCGCGTGCTCAGCGGGGCCCATGTGGGGCGGCGCGGATACTTCGACTACGAGCGCGACGGGTTCGGCCCGGTCGCGACGGACCACGACGCGGCCGTGGCGGCGATCCTCGCCGCGATCGAGCGCGGACCGCGCCCCGCGCCCGAGCATGGGGCGCGGATCTCCGCCACGTTCCCGGTGCGCGACGGCGGCGCGTGCGAGCGGGTGGTGGACGCCGTGCGGGAGCGCAGCCGCCCGTGGCGCCCGGACCCGGGCGGCGGCGCCTGACACCTAGAGCGCCGCGCGCAGGACCGCCGTCAGCTCCTCGTCCGAGAGCACGACCGGGTTGGTCCGCATCGAGCTGCCGCGGGCGTCCGCGACGATCGCCGGGATGCCCGCCTCGTCGAGCCCCGCGTGGCGCAGGCCGGGGATCGCCAGCTGGGCGGTCCATGCCCGAAGCGTCGTGACGAGCGCGGCGCGCGCCTCCCCGTCGGGCGCAGCCTCTGGCAGGCGCGCGAGCAGCCGGCCGAGCACCGCGTACCGTGCCAGCGCCGGCGAGGCGGGATCGCGCGCCTCGAGCGCTGCCACGTTGGCGGCGGTGATCCCGGCCAGCGTCGTCCCGCAGGCGCTCCCGTGGGGGATCGGGAGCTGGGCGCCGAGCGGCGAGGCGAGGCCGTGGACGCCACCGAGGCCGGCGTGCGCGAGACAGATCCCGGAGAGCAGGGCCGCGTACGCCAACCGGCTGCGGGCCGCGGGGGCGCCGGGGCCGTCGGGGTCGGCGTGCCAGGCCAGGAGGCCGTCCCGGGCCGCCCCCATGCCGTCGAGCGCCAGCGCATCGGTGAGCGGCCCGGCCTTGGTGGAGACGTACGCCTCGAGCAGCTGGGTCGTCGCGTCCATGCCGTTGGCGGCGATCCGGACCGGGTCCGCACCGGCGAGCAGGTCGGGGTCCACGATCGCGTCGGGACCAGTGGCTCTCGCCGGCATCGTTGGCGGCATCGGCAATGCGGTCAGCGATGGGGG
>JBAXFC010000418.1:0-3828 GCA_037140135.1 Chloroflexota bacterium | reverse complement strand
CCCAGGTGATGGTCGCCTACATATCGTTCCGGACGATGCTCTCGCCCGACGCGATGCTCGGGCGCGTGGGCGCCACGGCGCGGACGCTGTCGGTGGGCCTCGGCCCGGTGGGGGCGCTCATCACGGGGATCATGCTCGACGCGGTGGGCGGCGGCGTGACGCTGCTGGTGATGGGCGGGGCGATGATCCTGGTCGCCGCCCTGTTCTCACTGCTTCCGGACCTGCGACGGGCGCGGCTGCCGGCGTGATGACCGAGGCCGAGGTTGCGGCCCTCGTGGCCGCGATCCTGGATGGCACCGATCCAGGAGCAGCCATCCGCGAGCTCCAGCAGGTGGTCGGGGATGCCGAGGACGCAGAGCTCGGCCCGGGCGCCCGCGTCTTGCAGGACCTCGCGCATGACATCGACTTCTACGAACGGGATCCGGACGCGCGATCCGAGGACGTCTCCTGCTTTGGGGACGACCGGCTTCGGCAGCTCGTCACGGCCGCCCTCGACCAGTTGCACCACGGGCCGCAGGGGCAGGCGGGCCATGCTCCTCGCTATGCCTGGCGCACCCACGCCGTTGCCGCGGGCGGGAGACATCCATCAACGTCCAGTGGTTCCGAGGCGAGCAGGAGATCGCCTCCCGGGAGGGTGACCGGTACCGCGCGGGTGTTGACAACGACGCGCACGGTCTCGCCGTCGCGTGACAACTCGAGGTCCAGGACGTCGGCAGGGGACGCATGCCACGTGAGCGTTCCGCGGCCGAGCGCGGGGATCGCATGGCGGAGCCGGAGCGCCTCCCGGTAGAGCGACAGCATCGAGGCCGGATCGTCGGTTTCGGCCGCTACCGAGAGCGCCGCCCATCGTGCAGGCTGGGGGAGCCAGGTCTTCGCGGGGCCGTCGGGCGCGAACCCGAACGGCGGCGCCTCGCCAGACCACGGCATCGGGATCCGGCAGCCGTCGCGTCCGCGGACCGTGTGGCCGGATCGCTCCCACACGGGATCGACCAGCGCCTCATCGGGGAGGTCGTCGATGTTGGGCAGCCCCAGTTCTTGGCCGTTGTACAGGTACGCGGCGCCCGGGAGGGCGAGGTGCAGGAGGGCCATCGCGCGGGCCCGCCGGGTGCCCGCCACCACATCGACACCCTTGGTCGGGTCGCCGTGGAACGTGCCGGGCACGTAGGCGCCCTCGATGCGCGCCGCCGCCCCGTACCGGCTCACCGAGCGCGGCGTGTCGTGGTTGTCGGTGACCCACGTGGTGGGGGCGCCGACGCCGGCGTTGGCGGCGAGGCTGTCATCGATGGCCTCGCGGAGGCCGGCCGCGGAGAACTGCGCCTGCACGAACCGGAAGTTGAAGGCGAGCGGCATCTCGTCGGGGCGGAGGAACAGCGCCACGGTCTCGTCGTCGGCGCCGGTCTCGATCACGGCCATCCGGTCGCCCGGGTACTCGTCGAAGAGCCGCCGGAAGGCGCGGTAGACATCGTGAACGGGACTGGCTGCATCCTTGTGGATGACCGGCGAGCCATCGGGCGTGTCGGGGTAGGCGTGGTCCTTGTCGAGGCCATCGGAGACATCGATCCGGAAGCCGTCCACACCCCGGTCCAGCCAGAACCGCAGGACGTCGATGAACTCCGCGAGCACCTCGGGGCAGGTCCAGTCGAGGTCCGGCTGCTCAGACGCGAAGAGGTGGTAGTACCACTGGCCGGGGGTGCCGTCGGGCTCGGTGACGCGGGTCCAGGACGGCCCGCCGAAGACCGCCATCCAGTTGGACGGCGGCTCGTCGCCGTTGGGGCCGCGCCCGTCGTGGAAGTGGTAGCGCGCCCGCTCGGGGCTGCCGCGCCCGGCCGCGACCGCCGCCCGGAACCAGGCGTGCTGGTTCGAGGTGTGGTTGGGCACGAAGTCCAGCGTCACCTTGATGCCGCGGGCGTGGGCGGCGGCGATCAGCTCGTCCATGTCGGCGAGCGTGCCGAACAGCGGGTCGATTGCCCGGTAATCGGCCACGTCGTACCCGTGGTCCACCTGCGGGCTGGCGAAGACCGGGCCGATCCAGATGGCATCGATGCCGAGCTCGGCGAGGTAGTCGAGGCGGCTGGTGATGCCGCGCAGGTCGCCGATCCCGTCGCCGTCCGTATCGGCGAACGAGCGGGGGTAGACCTGGTAGACGACGGCGTCGCGCCACCAGGGCGCAGGGGGCGGGCGGCCGGGCATCGGGGCTAGCCGATGGCGTGGAGCTTGGGCACGACGTCGTTGGCGAGGATGTCCATGACCCGCGGATCGGCGATGTCGCGGACGCCGAGGATCACGTGCTGCACGCCTGCCTTCGCGAGCGAGCCGATCTGGCCCACGACCTTGCCTGGGGCGTTGCCGGCGCCGTCGCCCACGTCGATGTGGACAGGCTGGAGCGTGGACCGCTCGATCTCGTTGTAGTCGCGTCCGAGGTCCTCGCAGTGCTGGCGCAGGATCTCGTACTTGTGGGCGATCATGTCGGCACCGCCGAAGACGTTGCAGGCGTCCCCGTACTGGGCCACGAGGCGCAGCGTCTTCTTCTCGCCGCCGCCACCGACCATGATCGGCGGGTGGGGCTTGCTGATCGCCTGCGGCGAGTTGAGCAGCCGCGTCGCCTGGTAGTGCCTGCCCTCGAACGCCGCTTCCGAGCCGTGCTCGCCCTGCCACATCGCGTGGGTGATCTGCAGGGTCTCCTCGAGCATCTCGAAGCGATCGCGCAAGGGGGGGAACGGGAAGCCCAGGCCGTTTGACTCGTCCTCGTTCCACGCGGCGCCGATGCCCAGCCAGGCGCGGCCGCCAGAGAGCACGTCGAGCGTGGTCGCGGCCTTCGCCCAGAGCCCCGCCTGCCGGTAGTGGACGCCGCCCACCATCAGGCCCAGGCGCGCACGTTCCGTATGGGCAGCGAGGAAGCCGAGGGCGGTCCAGCCCTCGAGCATCGGCTCCTCGGGCTTGCCGACGCCCCGGATCTGGAAGAAGTGGTCCATCACCCAGATGGAGTCGAAGCCCGCGTCATCGGCGCCGTGCGCGATCCGGGCGAGCGTGGGGGCGATGGCGGCATCGCCGCCGGGCCAGGTGAACGAGCTGATCTGCAGGCCGACTTTCATGGAGCCAGCGTAACAGCGGTGGGGCGATGGGCGGGTTGCGGCCCTCTGTCGGGCAGCTGATGTCCCAGGGTCAACGGGATCGCCCATCTGGGCGGGCCGAGGCCGCGTCTACGGCGTTTCGTTGTCGAGCAGACAACGGAAACCACCATTTGGACCCGCGTGACTGGTCAGGCGACCCCAGGCGGACGGATTCGTTGCTCAACAGACAACGGGCGGCGTCAGGGGGGTGATGTCATGGGGTGACGAGGGTCAGCGAGGCCACCATCGACTCGACCGCGGCGCGGTTGTTCTCGACATTGGGTCCCTTGAACCAGGCCGTGAGCCTGGCGGACGCGAACTCGGAACCCGGCCAGTCGATCGTCCACCGGAGCGTCAGGTCCGCGCCGTGCTCGCCGCCCGCGATCGTCTCGAGGGCCGCCGCCGAACCGGCGACCGTGAGCGCCGTGGCGGTGGGGTCCGCTGCGAGGACGGTCGCGGCGGGCGTGTTCGGCATCGGCGGCCCGGCCCACGCCGACACCTGGACAACCGCGCCGCCCGAGGGCAGGTTGACGGTCGTCGTGCAGGTCCCGCCCGCGCCCGGGATGTAGGCGGACGCGCACGCGACCGAGCCCGTGCCCCCGCCACCGCCGATGAAACCCGCGATCGACTCGTAGTGGAGCAGGATGGTCGATGGCGTCGCCGTCCAGCCCGCGGGGACCTCGAGCCCGATCCCGTCCGCCTGGAACGTCTGCCCGCC
>JBAXFC010000417.1:0-3837 GCA_037140135.1 Chloroflexota bacterium | reverse complement strand
GATCCACACCACCCAGCCGGCAACCCAGCCGGCAACCCAGCCGGCGACCCTGCCGACGACCCAGCCGACGACCCAGCCGGCAACCCAGCCGAGTACCCAGGAGACCAGCTCGTGATCCCCATCCTGCGGCGGTACCTGCGCCCGTACAGCGTCCCCATCACCTTCGTGCTGGTGCTGCTGCTGGTCCAGGCCATTGCCAACCTGTACCTGCCCGAGCTCAACGCGGACATCATCAACAACGGCGTGGCCAAGGGCGACACCGACTACATCCTGCAGACCGGCGGCTTCATGCTGGTCGTCACCTTCGCCCTGATGATCACCTCCATCATCGGTGTCTTCTTCAGCGCCAAGGTCGCCATGGGCTTCGGGCGGGACCTGCGCAGCGGGCTCTTCCGCAAGGTGGAGACGTTCAGCCAGGTGGAGGTCAACCACTTCGGTGCGGCCAGCCTGATCACCCGCAACACCAACGACGTGACCCAGGTCCAGACCGTGGTCCTGATGGCGCTCAACATGATGATCTCGGCCCCGATCCTGACCATCGGCGGCGTGATCATGGCGCTCCGCCAGGACGTCCCCCTCACCGGCATCCTGCTGGTGATCATCCCGATCATGATGGCGCTCATCGGCGTCGTGATGTGGAGGGCGATCCCGCTGTTCCAGGCGATGCAGGTCAAGATCGACCGCATCAACCTGGTCATGCGCGAGACCCTCACGGGCGTCCGCGTGATCCGGGCCTTCGTGCGCACGCGCCACGAGGAGGAGCGCTTCGACGGGGCCAGCCTGGACCTCATGGACACCGGGCTCCGGGTGAACCGCCTGTTCGCGATCACGATGCCGGCCCTGATGCTGATCATGAACCTGTCCACGGTGGCGGTCCTGTGGCTGGGCTCGTACCGCGTGGACAGCGGCGAGATGCCGATCGGCAATCTCACGGCCTTCCTGCAGTACATCATCCAGATCCTGTTCGCGATCATGATGGCCACGATCATGTTCGTCATGGTCCCGCGGGCCGCGGTCTCCGGAGGACGCATCCGGGAGGTGCTCGACACCGAGCCCTCCATCTGGGACCCGCCCGTGCCCATCTCGCCGGAGCGCAAGGGACGCGTGGAGTTCCGCGACGTGGAGTTCCGCTACCCGGGCGCCGAGGAGCCGGTCCTGCGGGCGATCAGCTTCGCGGCCAATCCCGGTGAGACCACGGCCATCGTGGGCTCCACCGGCTCCGGCAAGAGCACGCTGATCAACCTGCTCCCCCGCTTCTACGATGCGACCGGAGGCACCGTCCTCGTGGACGGCGTGGACGTGCGCGACATGGACCGCCAGGACCTCTGGAAGCGGATCGGCATGGTGCCCCAGAAGGCCTTCCTGTTCGGCGGCACGATCGCGAGCAACATCCGGTACGGCGACGAGGCCGCCACGGACGATGACCTGTGGCGCGCCCTCGACATCGCCCAGGGCAAGGAGTTCGTGACCGAGATGGCGGAGCGGCTCGAGGCTCCCATCTCCCAGGGTGGCACGAACGTGTCGGGCGGCCAGCGGCAACGCCTGGCCATCGCGAGGGCCCTGGCCAAGAAGCCGGACATCTACATCTTCGACGACAGCTTCAGCGCCCTCGACTTCCGGACGGACGCGCGCCTGCGCGCCGCGCTCGGCAAGGAGCTGGGCCACGCGACGGTGATCATCGTCGCGCAGCGCGTCGGAACCATCCTCCACGCCGACCGGATCGTCGTCCTCGATGACGGCGGAATCGTCGGGATCGGGACCCATGACGAGCTGATGAAGACCTGCGACACCTACCGGGAGATCGTGCTGTCCCAGGTCACCGAGGAGGAGGTCGCATGAGCGGGCCGATGGGCCGACCGGGCGGCGTTCCCGGTGGTGCAGGCGGGCCCGGCGGGGGCCGGCGCGGTCCGGGCGGTCCGGGCGGCGGCCCGCCGCACATGGCGATGATGATGCCCACCGCGAAGGCGGCCAATTTCAAGGGCTCCTTCCGGCGCCTTCTGGGCGAGCTCCGGCCGGAGCGGACCAACGTGGGCGCCGTGATGGTGCTCGGCGTCGTGAGCGTGTTCCTCGCGATCCTGGGCCCCAAGATCCTGGGCAACGCCACCAACGTCCTGTTCGGGGGCGTCGTGGGCAAGCAGCTGCCCCCGGGCGTGCCGCTCGAGCAGGTCATCGCAGGCATGCGGGCGCAGGGACAGACCACCTTCGCCGACATGCTCGCGGGCATGACCAACGTGGTGCCGGGCCAGGGCGTGGACTTCGAGAAGCTCGGCGGCATCCTGCTCGGCGTCGCGCTGATCTACCTCGCGAGCTCGGTCTTCTCCTGGGGCCAGAGCTACATCATGGCCGGCGTGACCCAGCGGACCGTGTACCGGCTCCGCCGGCGCGTGGACCAGAAGCTGGGTCGCCTGCCGCTCGCCTACTTCGACCGGGAGTCCCGCGGCGACATCCTGTCCCGCGTCACCAACGACATCGACAACATCAGCCAGACGCTCCAGCAGAGCCTCACGCAGCTGATCACGTCCTTCCTCACCGTCATCGGCGTCCTGATCATGATGCTCACGATCAGCCCGCTGCTCGCGGTCATCTCCCTGCTCGCGGTGCCTGCCTCGGCCATCGTGGCCATGCTCATCGCCAAGCGCAGCCAGGTCCAGTTCGCGGCCCAGTGGGAGCGGACCGGCAACCTCAACGGCCACATCGAGGAGATGCACACCGGGCACTCCATCGTGAAGCTGTTCGGGCACCAGGAAGACGCGATCGTGGAATTCGACCGCCGGAACGAGGAGCTCTACCAGGCCTCCTACAAGGCCCAGTTCCTGTCCGGGATGATCCAGCCCGCGATGACGTTCATCTCCAACCTCAACTACGTCGCGATCTGCGTCATCGGCGGCATCAACGTGGCCAACGGCACGATGAGCCTCGGCGATGTCCAGGCGTTCATCCAGTACAGCCGCCAGTTCACCTTCCCGATCATCCAGGTCGCCTCGATCGCCAACGTCATGCAGTCGGCCGTCGCCTCCGCGGAGCGCGTCTTCCAGCTGCTCGACGAGGCGGAGGAGATCCCGGACCCGGTGACGCCCGCGATCCTCGTGGAGCCCGCCGCGGGCCGCGTCACCTTCGAGGACATCTCGTTCCGCTACGAGCCCGAGAAGCCGCTGATCGATGGCCTCTCGCTCTCGGTGGAGCCGGGCCAGACGGTGGCCATCGTGGGTCCCACCGGGGCCGGCAAGACCACCCTCGTCAACCTGCTGATGCGCTTCTACGACGTGCAGGGCGGGCGGATCACGGTGGACGGCATCGAGACCCGGGAGCTGACGCGGGACAACCTGCGCCAGACGTTCGGGATGGTCCTCCAGGATGCGTGGCTGTTCAAGGGCACCATCCGCGAGAACATGGTCTACGGCGCCGAGGGCGACGTCTCCGAGGAGCGGTTCCACGAGGCGGCCGAGGCGGCCCACGTGGACCACTTCGTCAAGACCCTGCCGGACGGCTACGAGACCGTCCTCGACGACGACGCCACCAACGTCTCGGCCGGCGAGAAGCAGCTGCTCACGATCGCCCGCGCGTTCCTCTCGGACCCGGCGATCCTGATCCTCGACGAGGCCACCTCGTCGGTGGACACGCGCACCGAGGTGCTGATCCAGCGCGCGATGAGCCGGCTGATGGAAGGCCGGACGTCGTTCGTGATCGCGCACCGGCTGTCCACCATCCGCGACGCCGACATCATCCTGGTGATGAACGAGGGCCGCATCGTGGAGCACGGCTCGCACGCCGAGCTGCTCGCGCGCAACGGCTTCTACCACGAGCTCTACGCGAGCCAGTTCGAGGAGGCGCTCGACC
>JBAXFC010000416.1:0-3843 GCA_037140135.1 Chloroflexota bacterium | reverse complement strand
CACCGCGACCGACTGGCGCAATCTGCTCAAGCGCCCGTCGGGCTGGGAAGGAAAGGTCCCCGACGCGGGCGACTGCTACCGCTTCGCGCTGTCGAGCCCACACATCGACCTGGTGATCTCCGGCCCCGCCGACCGCGCGCCACCACGCCCGTCGGCGGGGCCGGGGGCGGAGCTGGATCAGGCGTGCGGACAGGGTCGCTCATGGCTGCACCAAGGTGTTCGTCCGAGCGGCCCCGTTGGATCGTTACGCGCGGACTTCCTGGCGGAGGAACAGCACGTAGGCCAGCGCGAACATGGCGACGGTGATCGCCACGAGGATCACGATCTGCGGCCAGACAAGCAGGATCGACTGGTCCAGCGTGAGCAGCGACGGCAGGGCCTCCTGGCCGCTGACGTACTGGCCGAGGTTGCCCGGCCCCAGGATGCTGTTCGTGGACGGGTTCATCACCGCGTGGACGATGTCCTGGTACAGGTTCGCGGGCGAGATGCGCAGGAAGAGCTGGGCTGCCGTCGTCGAGGAGAAGTAGTCCGCCGCGGACCCCGCCGTATTGGCCGGGAAGAAGATGTTGGCGAGGACCGGCAGCAGGAACTGGCCGAAGATGATGAGGCCCAGCCACGTCCCGAAGCCCACCAGCGCCGCCGATGCCGCACCGCGGATGACCACCGAGAGCATCAGGGCGAAGGCCAGCCAGAAGGACGCGTAGAGCACGGTCGAGAGCAGCCAGACGATGACCCGGGCCACCTCCTCGGCCGAGGGGATGATGCCCAGGCGCATGATCGCGAGCGCCGAGACCAGGACGACGAGCGCGGACAGCATGATCGCGATGACCGCGAGGCCGCCCGCGAACTTGCCGTTGACCACGTCATCGCGGTGGATCGGCTGGGCGAGCAGGCGCGACAGCGTGCCCTGCTGGCGCTCCACGTTGATCGCGTCGAACCCGAAGGCGATGCCGACGAGTGGGACCAGGATGCCCGCGAGCGCCACCGCCGACATGCCCGCGAAGCTCTTCGAGCCGCCGGCGAACGCCGCGAGGAACAGCGCCTTGGCCCCCGCGAGCTGCGGGGCCACGGCCTGGATGTCGTTCGAGATGAAGACCATCGGGATCACCGCGAACGCGCCGACCACGATGAGCAGCACCACGAATCGGATGCTCTCGAGGTGGTCCGCAAGCTCCTTGGCGGCGATGGTGCGCCAGCCGCCGGACGGGGCGCGCTCGGCCCGCCGGGCCGCGCGGGCGGCGTCGACGGGCGTCGTGTCAGCGGGCGCGGCCATCGATGCCCTCCGGAACGTACTTGCGGTACAGCTCGAGCAGGTCGGTGCCCCGCCGTCGCAGGTGGATGAGCGTGAGCCCGGCGTTCGCCAGGGCACCGGCCAGCGGCGCGGCCACGTCCGAGGACGCGGACACGATGCGCAGCCGCTCCTCGCGCGCGTCGGGCTTGACGGCGGTCACGTCGGGCACCGCGAGCGCGACGGCGTCGATGGACGCAGGGTCGCCTTCGATGGCCACCTCGAGCTCCACGGCGTGGTCGGAGCCCGCTGCGAGCTCGGCGAGCGGCCCTGCCGCGACCAGCTTGCCCGCGGAGAAGAAGCCGACCCGGTCGCAGAGCGACTGGACCTGCCCGAGGATGTGCGACGAGAGCAGGACCGTGAGGTTGCGCTCGGCGACGAGGCGGCGGAGCATCGCGAGGAGCTCCTCCACGCCCGCCGGGTCGATCGCGATGGTCGGCTCGTCGAGGATCAGGACGGTGGGGTTCTTGACCAGCGCGTCTGCGATGCCGAGGCGCTGGCGCATGCCGCGGGAGTAGGTCTCGGCCTTCTTGTCGGCGGCATCCTCGAGGCGGACCTCGCGGAGCAGCTCGTTGACACGGGCCTCGGCCTCGGTGCGGGCGATGCCGTTGAGCTTCGCCGTGTAGCGCAGGTTCTCGCGCCCGGTGAGGTTGCCGTAGAAGCCGACGTTGTCGGGCAGGTAGCCGACGACGCTCTTGACCGCGAGCGGCTCGCGAGCAGGATCGAGCCCGACGACGCGGACCACGCCCCTGGTGGGCTCGGTGAGCCCGAGGAGCATCAGGACGGTCGTCGTCTTGCCCGCGCCGTAGGGGCCCAGGAGGCCGAAGACCTCGCCCCGCCGGATCGTGAGGTCGAGGCGGTCCACGGCGGTGAACTCGCCGTACTGCTTGGTCAGGCGGCGCGCGACGATGACGGCGTCGTCGGGGACGTCCGCCAGCACCTCGGCGACGGTGACCCGCCGTCGGACGCGGGGCGCGTCCTCGGGACGTGCTTCGGGGCGCCCGTCGGGGACGGCCGGCTTGGCCGCCCGTCCGACGCTGCTGCCGCGTCGCGCGACCCCCTTCCGCCCGGGGGGCGGAGGCGTTCGCTGCTCGGTCATGGGGCTACCGGCGCCCGTACGTCCGGAAGACCCAGTAGAGGCCCGCGAACACCGCGACGATCAGCCCGAGACCGGCGATCCACCAGAGCTGCGGGGTCTCGACGCGGACGCGGATCGCGACGTCGTCGGAGGCCTCGGCACCCTTGGCCGTGATCGACATCTCGTAGTCGCCGGCGATCGCGTCCGTGGACGGGACGATCTTGGCGACCACGGTGGCTGACTGGCCGGCCTCGATCGAGGCGATCGTGGCGGGCTCGAAGGTGACCTTCCAGCCGGTGGGTGCGCTGCCCGTGGGCGTGATGGCCGTGACCGGCGCGGTGCCGGTGTTGTTGACCTGGATGGTCATGGTCTTCTCGGTCCCGGCGTTGGCCGCGGCCGAGAGGACGCCGTCGGGGGTGGTGGTCACCAGCTTGTAGGACCCGGTGATCGTGACCTGCATGTCGGCGGTGATGGTCTTGCCGCCGCCGGTGACCGTCGCCTGGATCGGGTAGCTGCCCGCGGTGGCGTCGGCCGGCGCCTGGGCCGCGACGGTGACCGTGGTGCTGCCACCGGCCGCGACCGTCGTGCTGGTCGCCTGGGCCTGGCCCGCGGGCTTGGCCGTGACGGTCCAGCCGGCGGCGCCCGTCGCGTCGAGCGCGAAGGTGGTCTCGGCGGGCGTGGTGTTCTTGAGCGAGAGCTGGAAGGTGAAGGTGCCCCCTCCGGCGCCCTTGAGCTCCGGGAAGTCCGACGTCAGGGTGACCTCGCCCGAGGCGGCGGCATCGACCGTGATGGAGATCGGCAGGCTCTCCGTGCCGCCGGCAGTCCTGGCGGCCAGCACGATGCGCGTCGTTGTGGGTGCCGCGTCGGCCGGAACCTCGAGGTCGTAGCTCACGCTGACGGCCTTGTCGGGGGTCACGTAGGCGCTGCTCACGACGGCGCCGCCGCCGTGGAACCGGCCGGTCCAGCCGGTCGGCACACCGGAGGCGGAGAGATCCACGGACTCGGCCGCGGTGGCGGTCAGCGTGACGGCGAAGCTGGCGGTGCTGCCGGGCTGGGTGACGATGCCCGGGAAAGGCGTCGAGACGGTGAGCCCGCTCCCCGCTGCCGAGGCGAGCGGGACGAGCGGCCCTGCGACGACACCGAGCAGGCCGGTGAGCAGGAGGACCCGGGCGAGACGAGTGCGGCCCGGGCGACCGGGAACGCGATCCGACATGCGTGACTCCGCTTGACGATGACTGGAATGCAACCAACAGGATGTCCGGGCACGAGAGACCGGAACGGTCACGGATGATAGGTCGGATCGCCTGAGAGAAGCCTGAGAGCCCGCGCATCGTGCGCTGCGGAGCCGGCGGAGCGCCGCGCGCGCCACAAGCCGGCCCCGGGCTCAGGAGGGTGCGGGCGAGACCCCGGGGTCGGAGGGGGGCGGCGTCGGCGCCGCGTCGCTCTCGGCGTTCGGCACCACCAGCGTCAGCGTAAC
>JBAXFC010000415.1:0-3851 GCA_037140135.1 Chloroflexota bacterium | reverse complement strand
TCCTCGGCGTTGCGGGCGGCCCTGGAGCGGGCGGCGAGCGAGCGGAGCTTGGTGAGCGCGTCCATGTGCCAGTGTCCTCAGGTCCGGCGGATCGGTTGCCGGGGAGTTGACCGTACCGGTGGACACCCGTGCACGCCCATCGGCAGACCGCCCGCAGCACCGTAGGACCAGCACGCGACCGTGCGCGGGTGATCTTCCGACGACCATCGGGGCAACCGCGGGCAGGACCATCGTTCCATCGGCGCCAGGAGGGGCGGGAGGCGACATCTCCCCGACAGGCGGATCCGATGGTGAGCCCGCTGGGATTCGAACCCAGGACCAAGGGATTAAAAGTCCCCTGCTCTACCGCTGAGCTACGGGCCCGGCAGCGCAACTCTACCGGGTTGGGGGTTCAAGCCGACGCGAACCTGACCCGGAGTCAGGGTTTCAGGCATTCGGGTGCTCAGACCTGCTCACTGATGCCCTGCAGCTGACGCTGCGTCCGGATTCCGGTCGCAACGCAGCTCTTCGCCTGGCCTCGCGCCCGAGGAGCCCGACTTCGCGGCCGCAAGCCAGACTCCGGGTCGGGTTTGGGCGTCGGCAAGGGTCGGCGGCGCGCCGCAGCCCGACGTCGCGCCCGAACGCTGGACTGTGCGTCGGGCTCGAGGGACGGCGGGGGACGGCGAGCGCCCGGCCGCTTCCCCGGCTACGGCAGCAGCGCGGTGCTCACCAGCGCGTCCACCGTGACCGGGTTCGGGACCAGGCCCAGCTTGGACATGAAGTCCAGCGAGGCCTGCCAGCCCTGGGCGTCGATCGAGCCGTACGGCGCTCCGGTGCGGGCGTTCTTCCAGGTCGCGATCGTCGCGTCGAGGATCTGCCGCTGCAGCGCCGCGTCCGTGGCCAGGTCCGGCACGATCGCGAACGTCGCGTCGAGCCCCTTCTGCGGATCGGTGGCGATCTCGTCCATCGCCCGCAGGGTGGCTGCCGTGAACGCGACCAGCGCGTCGTGCTTGGCGGCGAGCGTCGCGGTCCCCGTCACGAGGCCTGGGCCCGGCAGCGGCACCACGCTGTCCACGGTCAGGACCACCGTGTCGATGCCCGCGTTCCGCAGCTGGATCGGCTCGTTGTTCGCGAAGCCCGTGGCGGCATCGACGGCCCCCTGCTGGAGGGCGGCCGCCTGACCGTAGTCCGGGAACTCGACGATGGTGACGTCGGCCGGGGTCAGACCGCCGGCGCCGAGGAGCGCCTGGAGCATGATCCACGACGACCCGTACTTGCCCGGGATGCCGATCCGCTTGCCCCGGAGGTCGGCCGCGGTGGCGATCCCGACGCCCGCCTTCGCGAGCAGCACGGACGGGAACTGGCCGTAGATCGTGGAGGTGTAGACGACCGGGATCCCCTGGCTGACGGCCGGGATGACCGAGGTGCCGTCGCCGGACCCGATGTCCACCGACCCCTGTCCCAGGAGCGTGATCAGGTCCGGGTCGATCTTGTTCTGGAGCGTGACGGTCAGCCCGGCGTCGCGGTAGTAGCCCGCGTTCTGCGCCAGGTAGAACTGCGCGAACTGGACGCTCGGGATGTAGCCCAGGCCGACGGTCAGCGCGACCGGTGCCGCGGCCGGGGTGGAGGCCGGTGTTGCAGACGGAGCCACCGACGGAACGGCGGGCGAGCCCGAGGTCGCGGTGGTCGTGGCCGTCGGCGTGGCGGCGGCCGGGGACGGCGTGGCCGCGCCGGACGAGCCGCACGCAACCAGGGCCAGGGGCAGCAGCATGGCGATGCCGGCCGCGAAACGGCGGGCGGCGGACGGGGAGATGGACACCGGGACCTCCTGGGGGAACGAGCGCAGCCTGCTCACCGGTCGCCGACCAGCCGGCGCTCGATGAGGACCATGACGAGATAGAGGGTCACGCCGACGAGCGCGAGCGTGAGCAGGGTGGCGAACATGAGCGGGATGTCGAACATGGAGCCGCGGGCGATGTTGATCAGGACGCCCAGGCCTTTGTCCCCGCCGGCCCACTCCCCGACGATGGCGCCGATCACGGCGAGCGTCACGCCCACCCGCATGCCGCCGAGGATGGCCGGCAGCGCGGCCGGGATCTCGACCCGGATGATCGCCTGCCAGCCCGATGACCGGAACGAGCGGGCCATCTCGAGCAGGCGCGGATCGACGGAGCGGATGCCCACCATCGTGGCCACCGCGACCGGGAAGAAGACGATCAGCGTCGTGATCACCAGCTTGGACAGCAGTCCGGTGCCGAACCAGAGCGCGATCAGCGGGGCGAGGGCGAGGATCGGCGTGGCCTGGGCGGCCACGAGATAGGGCGAGAGGAGACGCTCGGCGAGGCGCGAGCGGGCCAGCAGCACACCGACGACGAGGGCGATGGCGGCCCCCAGCGCGAACCCGAGCAGGATCTCGACCAGCGTGGTGGCCGTGTGGGGCCACATGGTGCCGTCCGTCCAGGCGCGCACGAAACGCTCGGCCACGGTGTACGGGCCGGGCAGGATGAACGACGGGTAGCCGGTGACGAAGACGATCAGCTGCCAGGCGAGGACGAAGACGGCGAGGCTCAGGACCACCGGCCAGAGCGACGCGAACACTCCGCGGCGGGTGGGCCGGTGGCGGGTTGCGGGCGCGGCGGCCGGCGGCGTCGCGGTCATGCCCCATCCTCCGGGCGGAGCGGGTCGAACCAGGCGGGCGTGCCCGGCTCCGTGTCGGGATGGCGGATGGGGACGGGCTGGCCGGGGCGTCCCGGCGGCGGCGCGGAGGTCCGGTCCTCGGTCATCGCGATCCGGTCGTCGGTGGTGTCCACGAGGTGTGCCCGGACCTCGGCGGCGACGTGCGAGACGAACGCCGAGTCGAGGTCCGCGGTCCGCCGTGGCCTCGGCAGCTCCACGGGGATCTCCGCGACCACGCGCCCCGGGCGCGGCGAGAGGACGACGACGCGATCGGCCAGGAAGACGGCCTCCGGGATCGAGTGGGTGACCAGGACGATCGTGGTGCCGGTCCGCTCCCAGAGCCGGAGCAGCTCCTGGTTGAAGCGCTCCCTGGTCAGCGCGTCGAGGGCGCTGAACGGCTCGTCGAGCAGCAGGGCGCGCGGCTCCAGCGCGAGGGCGCGCGCGATCGACACCCGCTGCCGCGTGCCGCCTGACAGCGTGGACGGCTTCGCCGCAGCGAACTCGCGCAGGCCGACGAGACCCAGCAGGTCCGATGCCCGGGCCTCCTGGCGTGCATGGCTCCAGCCGGCGAGCTCCATCGGGAAGCGGACGTTCTGCTCCGCGGTGCGCCAGGCGAGGAGGCGGGCCTCCTGGAAGACCAGGCCGACGCGCGGGTCCGGGCCGTTGACCGGATCGCCGTCGATCCGGATCGCGCCGCCGTCGGCCGGGATCAGCCCGGCCAGGACGCGCAGGAGCGTGCTCTTGCCGCAGCCGTTGGGCCCGATCAGGGCGACCACCTCGGATGGGCGGATGTCGAGGCGGATGTCATCGAGGACGTGGACCGTGCGCGTCCCCCGGAAGGTCAGGGAGACGCCATCGACCGCGATCCCGGCACCGGGCACGGGGGCGGCGACGTCATCGGCAGGCGCGGGCACGGGGCCTGCGTCCTTCGCTGTCGTCATGGTCACCTCCGTCGCGTCACCGGAGCACGACGGGGCAAGCGGATCGTGGTCGCCACCCGTGCAGGCGCGGCCGCGGACCCGGGCCTTCTCTCATCCGGACTGTACCGTCGGCTCCGGCTTGCGAGGACCAGCCTCGCCCCGGATCTGCTGCACACCGCGGATCGCTCCGCCGTGTCGCTCGTGGGCTTGCCCCGCGCATCGCGGGGACCACCACCGGTCGGGGATTGCACCCTGCCCCGAAGGCTCTGCACCGCT
>JBAXFC010000414.1:0-3853 GCA_037140135.1 Chloroflexota bacterium | reverse complement strand
TCCCAGGACGGACCGAGCTTCACAGTGAAGGACCTTGTGAGAGCACCGTCGCTCGCGCGCCTGTTCGCCGGGCTCATCGTGGTTGGCCTGTGGGTCCCGGCCTCGGCGGTGGCCGCGGACGTGCAGCGTCAGGCCACCCTGGCCCTCGCCGGCGCCGCGGGGCACGGTCTCCTCGGGGAGCGGCTCGAGCGGCGGCAGATCCGTGCCCTTGCGGCTGCGCCCGGTGCGCGCCTCGGCGGCTGCCCCCGAGGTGAGGCCCAGCGTCGGACCCTCCTTGACGGGCGGCCCGTACGGCGCCGACTGGCTGATGACGATGGGTGCCGTGACCACGACGTCGAGGGCGGGCTTGAGCTCGCCGCCCATCGCGGTCCAGATGTCCGCGAGCGATCGCTCCTGGCCCGCGGGCTGGCCCACGTCGATGTAGACGGGCAGGTCCGTCTGGTCCAGCGACCCGCCGAGGTCGCCCGGCTTGAGCATCGGGTTGCGCAGGAAGGCCACCAGGAGCGAGGACAGGAGGCGGTGCTCGTCCTCGGGCCGGTTGGTCCATGCGGTCACGAGGTACGCGAGCCGGAAGCGGCGGGGCGGCTGCACGCGGCCGGTCACCTCGGCGCCCGGCTGGCGGACGTCCTCCCAGCTGGGCACGCGCCGCGCGAGGTCCTCGCGGATGTCGTAGAGGTAGAGGTTGACGGCCGGGCCGCTGCGCCGGGCGACCCAGTCCTTGGTCGGCGCGTCGAACACGAGGTCCACGCCGGACCCGTTGATCGCATCGCGCTTGAGGATCCGCTCGAGCAGCTGGTCGACATCGTGGATCATGCGCGTGATCGTCAGGCCGCAGGCCTCCTCGCCGCCAGCCGGATCGGGGCACCAGCGGGGGCAGCAACCGTTGCCCGATCGGGCAGCCGGGCCCGCCCTACCGCGCGCCCCGACGCACCTTGTTCCGGCCCTCGATGGGTGCGAGCGTCCATCCGTCGGGAACTCAACCCACCGGAGAGGGCCACGCATGCCGAACTATCTGTCACCCGGCGTCTACGTCGAGGAGGTGGAAGCCGGGTCGCGTCCGATCGAGGGCGTTGGCACGGCTGTCGCCGCCTTCGTTGGACTCGCGGCTCGCGGGCCCGCGAACACCCCCACCCTGGTGACGAACTGGAACCAGTTCACCGCCACCTTTGGGGAGTTCATCGAGGGCTCCTACCTGGCGCACGCCGTCTATGGCTACTTCCTCAATGGCGGGGGCGCCTGCTATGTCGTGCGCGTCGGCGCCGACGGGGTCATGCCCACCGCCGCCGCCGATCTGCCCAGCGCGGCCGACGGCGGCAAGCCCGCGTTCCGCGTGGCCGCCCTCGAGGCGGGTCCGCGGGGCAACGACATCAGCGTGGACGTCGAGGCGTCCGGCGACGGTGGCGAGGGCACGTTCAAGCTCGTCGTCAAGCAGGGCGGCAAGCCGGTCGAGACCTTCGAGGGCCTGACGGTCGGCAAGGGCAAGACCAACGTCGCCACGGTCGTCAAGACGCAGTCCAAGACGATCACGATCGAGGAGACCGGGGCCCTGACGGTGCCTGCCGGCGGATCCGTCACCCTCGCGGGCGGCGGCGCCTCCATGCCGGCCCGCGTCACCCCCAAGGACTACGTCGGCAGCGCCTCGGACCGGACCGGCTTCGCCGGCCTGGAAGCCGTGGACGAGGTCACGATGCTCTCCGTGCCGGACCTGATGGCCGTGTACGCGCAGGGGATCATCGATCTCGAGGGTCTGCAGGCCGTCCAGCTGGCGATGCTCGCCCACTGCGAGCTGATGGGCGATCGCGTCGCCATCCTCGACGCCCCGCCAGGTCTCAATGCCCAGCAGGTCAAGGAGTGGCGCGTCGACAAGGCGGGCTACGACTCCAAGTACGGGACGCTCTACTGGCCCTGGATCAAGGTCTTCGACCCGCTCTCCGGCCAGGCGAAGTTCGTGCCGCCGTCCGGCCATGTGGCCGGCATCTGGGCGCGCAACGACGACACCCGCGGCGTGCACAAGGCACCGGCCAACGAGGTCGTCCGGGGCGCCATCAGCCTCGAGCTGAACCTGACCAAGGGCGAGCACGACCAGCTCAACCCCAACGGGATCAACTGCATCCGGGCATTCCCCGGCCGCGGCATCCGCATCTGGGGCGCGCGGACGATCTCGTCCGATCCGGCCTGGCGCTACCTCAACGTCCGGCGGCTCTTCAACTACATCGAGGAGTCCATCTTCGAGGGCACCCAGTGGGTGGTCTTCGAGCCCAACGACATCCGGCTCTGGGGCCGGGTCAAGCGGACCATCAACGCGTTCCTGCTGCGGGTCTGGCGAGACGGCGCGCTCTTCGGCGCGACCCCCGACCAGGCGTTCTTCGTCGTCTGCGACGAGACGAACAACCCGCCCGAGACGCGCGACGCGGGGCAGCTGATCGTCGACATCGGCATCGCGCCCGTGAAGCCGGCCGAGTTCGTCGTGTTCCGGATCGCCCAGTTCTCTGGCAGCCCGGACTCCGAATAGCAATCACCGCCTGACCACGGCACTTCACGGAGGTACGCATGCCGACCACCGATCCCCTTCTGCAAGGGAACGTACTGCTGGACATCGACGGCGTGGGCGTCGTCGCGAACTTCAGCTCCGTCTCGGGAATCTCGAGCGAGGTTGAGATCGTCGACAACCCCTACGTCACGGACCAGGGCAAGGTCTACATCGGCAAGCTCCCGGGCAAGCCGAAGACGCCCACCGTCACGCTCAAGCGCGGCCTCACGGGCGCCAAGGAGCTCTGGGAGTGGCACGCCGCGGTGATGCAGGGGACGCCGGACCGTCGCAACGGCTCGGTCATCCTGATGAACACCGTCGGTGAAGAGGTGCTCCGCTACAACTTCACCAACGCCATGGTCTCCAAGATCAGCCTGTCCGAGGGTGGCGCCACCACCAGCGGCGTCCAGATCGAGGAGGCCACCCTGGCCTGCGAAACGCTGATCAAGGGGTAACCCTTGACGGCCGCGGCCCTGCCCTTCGATCCCGATCGAGCGGGGGAGCACGAACGTGTCTGACGCATTGCGAACCGAGTTTGCGTTCGTGCTCCCCCGCGGCTACGTCGATGGGACGGGCACCGTCCACCGCGAGGGCGTGATGCGCCTCGCGACCGCCCGGGACGAGATCATCCCCCAGCGCGACCCCCGGGTCCGGGAGAACGAGGCGTACCTCACGATCCTCCTCCTGTCCCGCGTGATCACCAAGCTGGGGGCGCTCTCGCAGGTCCACACGGGCGTGATCGAAGGCCTGTTCGCCTCCGATCTCGCCTTCCTGCAGGACCTGTACCGGCGGATCAACCAGGAGGGGCACACGCAGGCATCGGTGACCTGTCCCGCCTGCAACCACGCGTTCACCGTCGACGTGGCGGGTGAGCAGCGCCTGGGGGAATCGTGACGTACGCGACTGACCGCCTGTTCGAGGAGGTCGCGTACGTCGCCTACCACTTCCACTGGCCGATGGACACCATCCTCGATCTCGAGCATCCGCTCCGCCTGCGGTTCGTCGAAGAGATCGGCCGGATCAACAAGCGCCTGTCCGAGGAGGACTAGAGCTCCGTGCGCCTGCCCTGGCCCCTGGGTCGCAGGTCGCCGTCGGAGGGTCCCTCTTCCGCTTCGCCGGCGGGGGGCGCCGCCGACGCGCCCGCCGCCCAGCGCCTCGCCGATGACCACGCCGCGAGCGCGTCTCGCGAAGCCCCGCCCACCGGGGCCTGGAGGACGCTGCCGCCGATCCAGCGCGCCAGCGGGCCCGTCCCCGTCGTGGCGCCTGCGCGCCCGTTCCTCGCCCGCGTCCCCGGCGCGACACCCCTGCCGACGATCGTCGGCC
>JBAXFC010000413.1:0-3856 GCA_037140135.1 Chloroflexota bacterium | reverse complement strand
GCTGGCACGACACGGGCACCGACCTCGCCTGGGTCGTCACCCGCTGGTATGCCCCGGCCCTCGGCACCTTCATCACCGAGGACTCCCTCCTGGGCCAGCCACGGGATCCCGACTCCCGCCACCTCTACGCCTATGCGCAGGGGGAGCCGGTGGGGTCGTGGGACCCGGACGGGAGGTACTGGTACAAAGTCAGGAATGGGGACAGCCTCGAAGGGCTCGCCATGCGCTACCTGCGGGGGAAGTAGAGCGGGCAGTACCGGGTCGCGGACGCAGGCGCTCCGACGCCGGTCAGCGAGGGTCGATGGTGTCCCGGAAAGCCTCGACGAGGGGGATGTCGGCCAGGTCGAGCCCCGCGACCGCCCGCTCGAGGACGAGTCGCGCGTCCGCGGCCACGTCCGGGGCGGTGCCGTCCTTGAACCAGATCAGGTTCCGCAGGAACACGGGCGCGGGAAAGGCGAAGAGGCGGTCGAACACCGCCGTGGCGTAGCCGATCACGTCTGCGAGGGCATGGCCCGCGGTCAGCAACGTGGCGATGTCGACGTAGTCCCTCCACTCGGAGCGGTCGAGGACCGCCTTCGCTTTGGTGCCCGCGAGGTCGAAGATGGATCCAACCACGAGCCCATTGTCGGGGGCGACTGCCTGCTCGGCGACCGTCTGCAGGCGGAGTCCTCCGTAGAACGCGAGCTGCACGCCACCGGGCTCCACGAGAACCAGGCTGTTGTCGCCCATGTCGCGAATCTCGAGACGCCCGAGCCACTCGAGTTCGCGCATGAGATCGACAGTCGAGAACTCGGCGGCCGCGAAGAAGTCGAAGTCGACCGACTGCCTGTGCCCGAGGCGGAGGGCGAGGGCGGTCCCGCCGTAGAGCACGAACTGCTCGGGGATGTCCCCCAGCCGTGGCCACAGGGACGCCTGCGGCTCCGGCAGGATCTCGAGCTTGGGATACAGCACGGGAAGGGCGGCGAACCGCGCCAGGCGCGAGGCGCTACTCATGCCGCAGCTCCCGCGCCGGCGGCGGCGGCTCGTGGGGCAACCCCAGGACGACCTCCCAGTAGTTCCGGGCGCGATCGCCGAGCAGGCTGGCCGGGGCGCGCCTGAGGGCGTCGCGCATGACGCCGCGCCCGAACTTGGCCTCGACGGCGGCGATGTCGTCGGCGGACCCCCGCCCCATCACCCGCGCCACGAAGATCTCCGGACGCGACAGCGTCCGCACCGGGTCATCCCACCAGGCCACCCTGCGCGCGATCGCCGCGAGCTGTTCCTCGTCTGGCTTGGGGCAACGGCGAGCACTTGCGTAGGCGCGCACGTCCCATTCGCGCCAGACCCGGCCCGACGCGAGCGCCGCGACGGGCCGCGGAAAGTCGGCGCGAGACGCCCAGTCGCGAACGAAGTTCTGGGGCCGCACGCCGACGACGACGGCGGCTTCCGCGGTCCCGACGAGCGGTCCGCTGTCGAGAACGCTGCCGTCGTCCCGGACGATCATCAGGCGACCACCCGCCGGTGCCACCTGCCACCCCAGGCCGGCTATCCGCCTCAGGACCCGCTTCTCAGCCATCACATCATGATAATGACGTTATCCACCCCGGTCAACGGAGACGCGGTGGCCACCTTCGGCAACCGCGACGAGCACCCATGGCCGCCGTCCATCGCGAACGCGCCCGCGTCGCGGGCCATTCCGTACGCCCGCTACCGGGACGAGATGCAGATCGCCCCAGCGGACCCGGGCGCCGCGCGCGGGTGTTCTACCTGCACCAGGCGGAGTTCGAGCCATCGCCCACCGATCCGCTCCACCTGTTTCTGCTGATCTCGGATCTCTTGCGCGCGCTCGGGTCGCAGTCGCCGGAACGGTGAAGCCGGCGCGCTGCCCCGGCTTGAGGACGTCTTGAGGGTTCCTTGACCGGCTGGTGCCTATACTCCTACCTAGTATGTCGAACCTGCCCGCCGTCCCCCAATCCATCGAGATCATCCTGCCCATCGAGGGCATGACCTGCGCCTCGTGCGTGAACCGCATCGAGCGATTCCTCAAGAAGACACCGGGCGTCGCCGAGGCCGCGGTCAACCTCGCCACCGAGAAGGCGATGGTCCGCGTGGACCCGACGGTCGCCGGGCGCGACGAGCTGGTCAAGGCCATCGAGGCCGCCGGCTACGAGGTCAAGCCGGAGGCACCCGCAGCCGGCGCCGAATCGGTCGCGGCCACCCTCGAGTCCGAGATGTCCGAGGAGGACCTCGAGCGCGAGATCGCCCAGCGCCAGACCCTGCGCATGTCGATCGTCGCGATCGCGGCCGCCGCGGTGTTCATGGTCCTGATGTTCTGGCCGCAGACCGCGATCGCCATGGAGGACATCAACAAGCTGATCCTCTGGCCGGCCACGTTCATCCAGTTCTGGGCGGGCTCGCGCTTCTACAAGGCTGCCTGGCGCACCGGCAAGCACGGCGGCGCCACGATGGACACGCTGGTCGTGGTGGGCACGAGCGCCGCGTGGGGCTATTCGGTCTTCGTGACGATGTGGCCGCAGATCATCCACAACGCGGGCCTCCACGCGGAGACGTACTTCGACTCGGCCACGATCATCCTGGGCCTCATCCTGCTCGGGAAGTGGATGGAGGCGCGCGCGAAGGGCAACACGACCGGCGCCATCCGCCGCCTCGTGGGGCTCCAGGCGACCACCGCGCGGCGGATCGCGGGCGGCGTGGAAGAGGACGTGGACCTCGCGCTCGTCATCCCGGGCGACCTGCTGCGTGTCCGCCCCGGCGACAAGGTGCCGGTGGACGGCATCGTGGTCGAGGGGATGTCCGCGGTCGATGAGTCGATGCTCACCGGCGAGCCGATCCCGTCAACCAAGAACCCGGGCGACGAGGTGATCGGCGCCACGCTGAACACGACGGGCTCGTTCGTGATGCGGGCGACGCGCGTTGGCCGCGACACGGCGCTCGCGCGCATCGTGGAGCTGGTCCAGCGGGCGCAGGGCTCCAAGGCGCCGATCCAGCGCATGGCGGACCGCATCAGCGAGATCTTCGTCCCGGTCGTGCTCACGGTGGCCGCGGCGACGTTCCTGGTCTGGCTCGTGTTCGGGCCGGAGCCGCACTTCACGCTCGCGCTGACGGCCTTCATCGGCGTGGTGATCATCGCCTGCCCGTGCGCCATGGGCCTCGCGACGCCCACCGCGATCATGGTGGGCACCGGCAAGGGCGCCGAGGTGGGCATCCTGGTCCGCGGCGGCGAGGCGCTCGAGGCGGCCGGGCGCGTGGACACGGTCGTGATGGACAAGACGGGGACGCTCACGCTCGGGCGGCCGGCGGTGACGGCGGTCGCGGCTGCCGCGGGCTTCGATGAGGCGCGCGTCCTGGACCTGGCCGCTGCGCTCGAGACCGGTTCCGAGCACCCGCTGGGCGAGGCGATCGTGCGCAAGGCGCGCGAGTCCGAGCTCGGGTTTGCGAAGGTCGAGGGGTTCGAGGCGGTCGTGGGGCGCGGTGTGCGCGGGGCGATCGATGGGGCGAACGTGGTCGTCGGCAGTCGGCGGATGCTCGCGGAGCTCGGCGTGGAGCTGGGCTCCCTGGCAACCCAGGCCGACGCGATCGCGGCCGACGGCGGGACGGTGGTCTTCGTCGCGGTCGATGGAGCGGCTGCGGGCATGATCGCGATCACGGACCCGGTCAAGGCCGAGTCGGCCGAGGCGGTCCGCCAGCTCACAAGCGCCGGTCTCACGGTCTGGCTGCTCACCGGCGATGCGCGGGCGACCGCGGAGGCCGTGGCGCGCCAGGTGGGCATCGCGCCTGATCACGTGATCGCCGAGGTGCTCCCCGGTGACAAGGACGCGGTCATCGAGCGCCTGCAGGGCGAGGGCCACCGCGTGGC
>JBAXFC010000412.1:0-3859 GCA_037140135.1 Chloroflexota bacterium | reverse complement strand
CCAGCGGGCCGCGTGGCCCCCGATGGCCTCGGAGGCGACACCGGCGACACCGGCGACACCGTCCGCGCCGGCCACGTCGTCCGAGCCGCCCGCGCCACCGGAGCCGCCGGAGCCCTTCGAGCGGTCGCGCTGGGACCACGTGGTCATCACGCCGGACATCGAGCTCCACATCCGGCGGCCGCTGAGCCGTCGCGACATCAAGATGGTCGAACGCCTGCTCGCGTTCGCCCGCCAGCTGCAGGGGGAAGACCAGCAATGACAACCAGCAACGCCATCACCGCCACGCAGGGCCGCCGCCTCATCCGCACGATCCACCACTCGAGCCGGTTCGTCCTGGTGGAGGTCACGGCCCCGCCGGCCACCCAGGCCGCCGTCCGGCCGCACGTCAACGTCGCGTTCGTGCTGGACCGCTCGGGCTCCATGGGCGGCGAGGACAAGTTCGACCTCGCCCGTGCCGCCGTCCGTCACGGCATCAACCGCCTGGCGCAAACGGACCGGTTCTCGGTCGTCGTGTTCGACACGGACATCGACGTCGTGGCGCCGGCCAGGGAGGCGACCCGGGACGCGAAGGAGGCCGCCGATCGCGCGCTGAGCCGGGTGGGCCCCCGCGGCGGCACCGATCTCGGCGAGGGCTGGCTCCGCGGCGCCGCCCAGGTTGCCGAGGCGATCGATCGGGAAGGCGTGAACCGCGTCCTGCTCCTCACCGACGGCCAGGCCAACCATGGCATCACGGATCCGGGCGAGCTCGGACGGCACGCCTCGGAGCTCCGGATCCGCGGCATCAACACCTCCACGTTCGGGGTGGGCCAGGACTTCGACGAGGCGCTCCTCGGCGGCATGGCCGATGCCGGCGGCGGCGCCTTCCGCTTCATCGAGCGGCCGGACCAGATCCCGGCGCTCATCGGCTCCGAGGTGGGCGAGCTGCTCGAGGTCACCGCGCGGGACGTCAAGCTCCGCGTGGGCGGGCCCGCCGGGCTGCGGGTGGGATCGCTCTCGCCGTTCCCGGCGGAGCCCATCACCGGGGGCGCCGTCCTGAGCCTGGGCGACATGGTCGCGGACCAGGTCATCCGGCTGGTCCTGCGCCTGGGCTTCCCGCTCGGCGAGACCGGGCGGGAGACCGGAGTGGCCCTGGAGGTCTGGGATCGCAGCGGACGCCTTGCCGCCAGCGAGACCCTGACTTGGGCCTTCGCGGACGGCGCCGCCAACGACGCCCAGCCCCGCAACCGTGACGTGGACCGCGTGGTCGCCCGGACCTACGCGGACCGGGCCCTGCGTGACGTCGTGACCATCAACCGCCGCGGCGACTGGGTCGCCGCCCGGGAGGGGCTCGTGGCCGTGGCCCGCCGGATCCGCTCGTACGCGGGGTCCGACGAGATCCTCCGCGGCATCGTGGCCGAGCTCGAGCGCGCGGCCGAGGCCTGGTCCCGGGACCGGACCGAGTACGACCGCAAGAGGCAGTACTCGTCGTCGGTCTGCTCGCTCAAGGCACGCCATGCCGACGGCTCCGCGATGCGGCGGGACGACCCGACCGCGTAGTCCGACGGCGGCGGCGTGGACAGGTGGGGGTCGCCTGTCCGCGCCGCTCCGGCGCGCTGGGAACCCCTGCGACAGGCAGCTGGCACAACCCGGGGCGATGATCTGACCCGAGCAGCCCCACCGGGGCTGCGACTTCCATCAAGAGCGCTCGAGAGCCCCGGCTCCGTGACGGCGCAGCAACCGGCCGGCACGCGGCACGGTGCTCCTGCCGGGTTCGATGGAGAGAGAACCGTGCCGCTCCTTGTCGCCATGGCCCTGCTCTGGAGGACCGACCCTGGATCGCGCGTGGCGGGAGGCCCCGTCACGACAGCGGGTGGGGAGGAATCCTGGTGGACGGCATCCACGTCGAGGCGCCGGCTCACCGGCCCCACCAAGCCTGGAATGCGCACATGCTGGCGTTGCCCCAGCCCGCATCGCCACCGGCGGGCCCGCTTCCCGAGGTGGCCGACGGGGACCAGGCCGGATCCACCAGTGCAGGCCGCATGGCCGACATCCGCGAGTTGATCGGCGGGCCATTCGACGGGGAGGCGATCAACCTGACCGAGGAGGACCCCGACCTTGTGGGGCGACTCGACACCGTCACATGGGAGAGGGGCGAGACCCCGCAGGAATGCGAGCCCAGCAGTCCGGTCGTCGAGGTCGTCTACGCCATCAGGGAGTGGAGGGGCGCCCGCGTGCCCCTCGTCGACGGGTTCATCCCCAGGGCCGGCAACGCGGAGGCAACGCGGTGACGAGGCTCGCGGCGGGGGGCAACATGACTGAGCGGGGCTGCTTCTTCCTGGTTCTCGCGATCCTTTTGACCCTTCCGGAGTCCATGCTCTTGTGGTGGGTGTGGCCGCTGTTCTCGAACGTCGTCTACGACTGGCAGGAGCTCTACCTCATCCCCTGCATCGCGTTCTACGTCGGGTCGCTGGTGCTCCTGGCGCGCATCTTCTTCCCGGATCGCGAGACCTGACCAGCCGGGCCACCCTGCGACCAGGA
This sequence comes from Chloroflexota bacterium, assembly GCA_037140135.1. GTDB lineage: Bacteria > Chloroflexota > Limnocylindria > Limnocylindrales > CSP1-4 > CAIXZV01. Next base: position 1,342 of record JBAXFC010000412.1, on the reverse strand, counting down.
GTGCACCTCCGGGCGCCCGTACGCTCGCGGGGCGACCACCGCCGCGGCCCTGATCGGCGGGACGCTGGCCCTCGGCACCCTCGATTGGTACAATTCGGGCGTCGCGAGAGCGACCCGCATCACGACAGCGTCGAGAGATACAGCTCGGACGACGCGGGCCAAAGGCGATCCACCCGGGATCGTCACTGTGCCAAGGCTGTGACCGATGCGGCAGGGTCCGAAGGCTGGACCGGCGGCGCATCCGTGCGTCCGTCGGCCCCGCCGACGGGCTCCCATTGAGCACCAGATGGGAGACACGCACCATGGCCGACACGCCGAACACCGCGCCCGCCGCGCACCGCTACGCGCGCATCGTCACCTCGGAATCGGTGACCGAGGGCCACCCCGACAAGCTCTGCGACCAGGTCTCGGACGCCATCCTCGACGCCTTCCTCGCGCGGGACCCCGGCGCCCGCGTCGCCTGCGAGACCGTCGCCGCCGGCAACGCGATCTGGGTCCACGGCGAGATCACGGCCAACCCGCAGGCCACGGCCGACATCGACATCGACCACCTCGTCCGATCGGTCGTCCGCGACATCGGCTACACCGACCCCGACTTCGGGCTCGACGCCGAGACCTGCGCCGTCCACGTCGGCATCCGCCCGCAGGCGCCCGAGATCAGCGGGGCCGTGGGCGTGGAGGGCGCCGGCGACCAGGGGATGATGTACGGGTACGCGTGCGACGAGACGCAGACCCTGATGCCGCTGCCGATCGACCTCGCCCACCGCCTGGCCCGGCGCCTGACCGGGGTCCGCCGCGACGGCACCATCGGCTACCTGCGGCCCGACGGCAAGACCCAGGTCACCGTGGGCTACGACGCCGGCGGCCGGCCCGCGGGGATCGCCGCGATCGTGGTGTCGGCCCAGCACCACCCGGGCATCGAGCTCGCGCAGATCCACGCGGACCTGCGGCGGCACGTCATCGACCCCGTCGTGCCGGCGGAGCTCATCGGCCCGGACACCCGGTTCCACCTCAACCCGTCGGGCTCGTTCACGCTCGGCGGGCCCACCGCGGACACCGGCCTCACCGGGCGCAAGGTCATCGTGGACACGTACGGCGGCGTCGGGCGGCACGGCGGCGGGTGCTTTTCCGGCAAGGACGCGACCAAGGTGGACCGCTCGGGCGCCTATGCCGCGCGCCAGGCGGCGAAGTGGATCGTGGAGCGCGGGCTCGCGAGCAGGGCCGAGGTGTCGGTGGCGTACGCGATCGGCGTGGCGGCGCCGCTGGCCGTCAACGTGGACTCGTTCGGGACGGGGGCCGACGGGCGGACCGATGCCGAGCTGTCGGCGCTGGTGACCGAGAC
>JBAXFC010000411.1:0-3873 GCA_037140135.1 Chloroflexota bacterium | reverse complement strand
GTGCCCGCGGACGGGGCCACGATCCCGTCGAGCAGCTTGAGCAGCGTGGATTTGCCGCTGCCGTTGGCGCCCAGCAGCGCGACCCGCTCGCCGCGGGCGATGTCGAGGTCGATGCTGTCGAGGGCGAGGTGGCCGCCGGGGTACGCGTACCGCACGCCCCGCAGCCGGTAGACGGGCTCCTCGTCGCGGGCGGAACCCGCCGGAAGCCGGTCCTGGTCGCTGGTCGTCACGATCACCTCAGCCACATCCCCTCGATGCCCAGCAGGACGACGACCATGGCCAGCGAGCCGCCCAGCAGCAGCCAGTCGCGGGTGGTCATCCGGTAGGCGGAGTAGGCGCGCATCTCGCCGGAGAAGCCGCGGGCGAGCATCGCGGCGTAGACATCGTTGCTCATCTTGAACGAGCGGCTCATGAGGGCGCCCATGGTGCCGCCGATCCAGCGCCGCTGCTCGCCGCCGGTCGTGCGGGCCACGATCCGGCTCTTCCGGGCGAGGAAGATGCCGTTGACCGTGTGCAGGAACAGGAAGATGTAGCGGTAGGTCATCGACAGGATCAGGACGAAGACCTGGGGCACGCGCAGCGCCCGCAGGCTTTTGAGGATGTCGGCCCAGGGCGTCGTCATCACCAGCAGGACCGCCAGCGAGACGCTGACCCCCACCCGCATCACCAGCAGGAGCGCGCCCAGCGTGCCGTTGAGCGACGGGGCGATGACCAGCGGGCCCAGCGCGAGCTCGAACAGGCGAGGCCCCGGGATGAAGAAGATCGACGGGATGACCACGATCCCCGCGAACAGCGGGATGCCCGCCCAGACGCGCTTGACGAAGAAGCCGCCCGGGATGCGGGAGGCGGCCGCAGCCGCGAGTGTGACGCAGTAGAGGACGGCCAGGATGGCGTACGAGCCGGTCAGGCTGGCGGCCAGGACGACCACCAGGAACATCCCCAGCTTGGCCCTCGGGTCCACGCGCTGGAGGAAGGCGTCCAGGCGCGCGTGCTGCTCGGTGAAGACCGCGCGCTCGATGTTGGCCGCGATCCCGCCCAGCGTGTTCTCGATCCAGCCGGGCCTGCCGGAGCCGCCCGATGGCCGGGGAGCGGCAACGCGGTCCGTGGTTGCGGCAGCCGGCGCACGCCGCATGAGGAGCCGGGAGACCAGGAGCACGGCACCGCCCGTCAGGAGCATCCCGAGGATGCCGGTGACCTCGTAGCCCACCGCGGCATGCCACAGCGCGGAGTTCGCATCGGCGAAGAACGGCAGCGGCAGGTTGTAGCCCGAGAGCGGCGCGCTGAACACGCCCGACAGGTCCTGGAGGCCCTTGGGCACGTACCCGAACGCCGCCCGGACATCCTCGGTGCTGCCCTCGCCATAGGCGAAGCCCGGTGCGATGAGACCCCGCGGTGCGATCACGGCGAGTGCGGCGAAGCCCGCGCCGACCTTCCGCCAGCGTCTGGGCAGCAGCAGAAAGGCCAAGGGCACGAGGATCACGAACAGGCCCGCGACCACCAGCAGCATCGACGCGACCGCCGGCCAGTCCACCCGGCTCCAGTCGGCGCCGAACATGTGGGCCGGATCGCCACCGCCGAGGACGAGGCCCAGGACCACGATGACGCCGATGCCCGTGACCGTGATGACGCTCGCGATCTGCCAGAGCGGCCGCGGGCTGGCCACGCCCTCCTCCGCGTCGTCGGAGGCGAAGACCGACTTGAGCGACGTCAGGTATTCCGGGTGGCGCTTCTGGAAGTAGGCGACGCCGAGGGCGCCGATCAGCCCCTCCACGATCGAGGCGCCGAAGACGTGGGAGACCAGCATCGCCGGGATCGCCTCGGCCAGACCGTAGGGGCTGTAGAGCGCGATGCCGTCGGCGCCGGTGAACAGGAGCGGCTGGACACCGAGCTCGATGCCCACCAGCAGCGCCGACACCGTCATTCCCGCGTACCCGCCGATGAACGCCGCCGTCACCCGCCGGGTGGAGAGGAGCGGTGCCCTGGCGGCCACCAGGCGGTAGATCCAGTACGCGACGAACGGGATCGCGATGCCCATGTTGAAGCAGTTGATGAGGATCGCGAGGACGCCGCCGTCGCCGAAGAAGAGCGCCTGGATGACCAGCGCCACGCTGACCGAGATGACGGCGGCCCACGGGCCCAGCACGATCGCGATCAGCCCCGCGCCCACGCCGTGGGCGGTGGTCCCGCCCGGCACCGGGATGTTGAACATCATGATCGTGAACGAGAGCGCCGAGAAGATCGCCAGCAGCGGGATGGTCCGGTTGTCGAGGACCTTCTGGACACGCTGGGTGGCGAGACCCCACGCCGGCACCGTGGCGACCCCGGCGCCGAGCGAGATCAAGGGGCTGAGATACCCGTCGGGGATGTGCACGCGAACTCCTGGGCTCCGATGTCACCCGTCCTTACGCACGACGGTGCGATCCGGATGCCAGAGCACTCTCTTGCGACTCGTTGCGATAACCATCCTACGACCGGGACCCCCGGAGGGCAACAGCCGGGTTCCCGCGCCTATACTCCCGGGCGACATGACGGACCACGCCCACAGCCACCCAGACCAGGCGGAGCCTCGCGCCTCGTGGGCCGGCGTCCGCGAGGACCTGCGCGCCCGCGGCCTGCGCTGGACGCCCCAGCGGCGCACCCTCGTCGAGGTCCTCTCGCGGGTCCAGGGCCACGTCACCGGCAGCCAGCTCGTGGAGCGCTGCCGGGAGATCGACCCGGAGACCACGCCGTCAACCGTCTACCGCACCCTCGACGTGCTCGAGGAGCTGGGCCTCGTCCGCCACGGCCACGGCGCGGACGGCCGGGAGGAGTTCCACGTCCTGCCCGCCGCCGAGCACGGCCACCTGTTCTGCCGGTCGTGCGGGGGCACCTGGGAGATCGGGCGCGACGAGGGGGAGGCGCTCCTGGGCGCGCTCGCGGCCAGCCGCGGCTTCGCGGCGGACCTGAGCCACGTCACGGTCGTGGGCCGGTGTGCAGGCTGCGCCGCGGGTTCATCCACCGGCTGACGCAGCCGCCGTCGGAGTCGGCAGACCGCGGGCGCTAGGTGGCCGCTGTCGGGTCACCCGTGACGGGCGCTGAGCCCGTGGTCGCGGCCGCGGCTTCGGCGGCGAACACGTCGGCGAGGGCGTCGAGGACCGCATCGGTTTCGGCGGCCCGGGAGGCAGCAGCCTCGCCCTCGGCACCAGGATCGGAATCAAGGTCGGCGAAGCCTTCGACCATGGTGTCCACGTCATCGAACAGGGCATCGGCAGGCGGTCCGTCCGCGGCGGCTCCGCCGGAGTCGATGGCAGTGGTGGCCGCCCGCCGGCGCTTGCGCTTCTTGCGCTCGATGCCGATGGCAACCCACCAGGTGCAGCTGCAGAGACCCTTCGAGCAGGCGGCGTGCGGCAGACGCGGCGTGCGGAGCTCGTCCGTCACCTTGAAGGTTCTGCCGTCGTCCACGGCACACGCGCGGCAGCAGCCGGAGCTCACGAGCTCCACCCGGGGCGACTGCGAGGCGAGAAAGCGCAGGACCGCCGCCTTGCCCTCGCGACTGAGGGCCACGATGTCGTCCGGCGGCGGCATCGGGGATCCGGCAGCCGCCCAGAGAGCCGCAGCCTGGTGCTCGCGGATGGTGGCCAGGTCCACCCAGCGCTTCTCGTGGCGGGCCGCCTTGATCTCCCGGTCGGCCGCGAGGAGATAGAGCACCCGGGATTGCTCGACGACCTGGGCCGTGATGGGCGAGCCGGCGAGCTTCGTGATCCGGGCCTCGGGAGCCGCAACCGACGAGGCCAGCCGGAGCCAGCGCAGGCGCTCCGCCTCCCAGCGTTTGACGTCCGCCTCGTGCTTGCGCGCGGCCTCGAAGGCGGCCACCGCCGACTCGGCCAGGTACAC
>JBAXFC010000410.1:0-3875 GCA_037140135.1 Chloroflexota bacterium | reverse complement strand
CCGTCAAGGACCGCCTCCTGGAGGCGATCCTTGACGGCCGCTACCCGCCCGGGTCACGCATCATCGAGACCCGGGCGGCACGCGAGTTCGGGACGAGCCAGGCGCCCGTCCGTGAGGCTCTCCGCGACCTGGAGGCTCTCGGCGTGGTGGAGATCGCCGCCTTCCGCGGCGCCCGGGTCCGCCGTCCCTCGCGCGACGAGCTCCTCGAGGCCTACGTCGTCCGGTCGGAGCTGGAGGCGCTCGTCATGCGCCTCGCGGTGCCCCGGCTGACCGACGAAGACCTCGAGCGGCTGGCCGACCTCCTGGCCGCCATGGAGCGCGCGGCCATCGCCAGCGACACCATCGCCGAGGCATCGGCCGATGCCTCCTTCCACGGCTACCTCGTCGATGTCTCCGGCAACCGGACCCTCAAGCGGGTCTGGAGCCTGCTGGAGCCCTACTCGCGGACCTACATCACGCTCGCTGTTCCGGGTGCGGACCGGCAGCGGATCGCCGCGTTGCACACCCCGGTGCTCGCGGCCCTGCGGGCTCGCGACGGCGTTGCCGCCGAAGCGGCGATCCGCGATCACTTCGCCGATGCGAGGACGATGATGGCCGACCTCTGGACGGATCCAGAGGCGCCCGCCGCATCGCCCGCCGACCATGAAGCTGCGTCCCAGGCGCGGACCGGCACGGGGCCGGACTCCGCTCTCACACCGGAAAGGAACCGATGAACAGCAACCTGCGCCTCACGGAGGAGTTCTCGGCGGGCCAGGCCCGCCTCCGCGTCGACGTCTACGGCGGCGAGCCCCGCGAGCACGTGCTCGACGACCTCAACTTCCTCAACTACCGCCTCGCGGACGTGCGGATCTCCCCGGAGGTCACGCTCGACGGGCCGGACATCGTCTGGAACCAGGACGGGGCCAAGGGTGTGTCCTACGACGGACGCACGATGACCTTCACCGGTCCCTGGCCGGCCGGGCCGCTGCAGAAGGCGATCGTCGCGGTGCTGGCGCTGCGCATGGAGGCCAAGGGCGAGCACCCGAGCCACAGCGCCGCCGTCAACTATCGCGGCAAGACGTTCCTCTTCCTCGGTGGCGAGTCCAACCACGGCAAGAGCATGGGCCTCATCGAGGCCGGCGTGCGAGGTGCCCTCCAGGTGGCGTCGGAGACGACGGTCATCAGCGATGACGGCCGCGCCGTCGCAGGCTCCGAGGACACGTTCCTGGTCAAGCGCACCGAGGGCACCGAGCGCTCCGACAAGGCTGCGCCGAACAAGGGCGTCGAGAAGTTCTGGGGCGAGATGCCGAGCTGGGGCCGGTACCAGGGAACCCCGAACATCGACCTCGTCATCGTTCCGGCCATCGACGGCAACTTCGACCCGGCCGCCAACGCGCTCATCCCCTTCGAGCGCGGCTTCCAGTTCCTCCACTCGCTGCAGAACTACTTCCTGACCAACGAGCTGCTGGCCCCCGGCCACGTCATGCCGATGGTGGACAACGACGAGCTCCGCGCCCGCCGCGCGCAGTTCGTGGACAGCTTCTGCCAGCGCCCGTTCTACTTCATCCGCGCCGCCAACCCGCAGGTGCTGATGGACGAGGTGGACAAGATCCTGTAACGGCAAAGGCTGGGCCGGTCACATGCAACCCTTCGCCTACGCCCGGCCGGACACGCTGGAAGCGGCGGTCGCGCTCCTCGCGGAGCGCGGCCCCGGCGCCCGCGTGCTCGCCGGAGGCACTGACCTCATCATCCGGCTCCGGGACGGGTCCGCCTCCCCCAACCTCGTGGTGGACGGCAAGCGGATCCCGGAGCTCGCACCCGGCATCCGCGAGGAGGGGGGCAGCATCGTGATCGGCGCCACCACCACGATGACCGAGATCGCCGCCAATCCCGTCCTGCGCCGGCACGCCCGCGCGCTGGTCGAGGCGGCCTCGGTCGTCGGCTCCGTCCAGATCCGCAATCGAGCCACCCTGGGCGGCAACATCTGCAACGCCTCGCCGGCCGCGGACACCGCGCCGTCCCTGCTGGTGCATGGGGCGGTGGTGGTCGCGGCGGGCCCCACCGGCCTGCGCCGGATCGCGCTGGACGACCTGTTCGTCCGGTCCGGCGTCACCACGCTTGCCCAGGGCGAGCTGGTGATCGCGGTGGAGCTCCCGATCCCGGGCTCCCGTGTCGCGAGCGCCCACCAGCGGCGCACCCGACGGCGCGGCCACGACCTCGCGTCGGTCACCCTGACCTGCGGCGTCGATGCCACGGGCGTCACCCGCGTCGCCTACGGCAGCGTGGGCCCGAGGCCGCTGCTCCGCGTGGACACCTCCGGCGTCCTGGCGGATCCGGGCGCCCCGGCGGAGGCCAGGGCGGCCATCTTCGAGACGATCTTCGCGGACGCCTCGCCGTCCGCGCGCTCCATGCGGGCCGGACCCGAGTACCGCCTCGCGATGCTGCGGGTGCTGGGACGGCGCGCCCTGGCCACGGCGCTCGCGCGCCTGGCGGGCGGGGAGTAGCCGACATGATGGACACCCTTCCCATCGAGGTCACGGTCAACGGGCGGCGTCGCTCCGTGGACGTGGCTCCGCACCACACGCTGCTCGAGGTCCTGCGCGACGACCTCTCGCTCACCGGCACCAAGGAGTGCTGTCTCGTGGGCGAGTGCGGCGCCTGCACGGTGATCGTGGACGGCCGGTCCGTGGACGCCTGCCTCGTGCTCGCCGTCGAGGCGGACGGGGCGGAGATCCTGACCGTCGAGGGCCTCGCCGCCACCGACGGCCACCTGTCGGCGCTCCAGGCCGCGTTCCTCGACAAGGGCGCGGTCCAGTGCGGCTTCTGCATCCCGGGGCAGCTGATGTCGGCCCACGCGCTCCTCGCCGAGAACCCGCACCCCACCCACGAGCAGATCGCGGAGGGCATGGCCGGCAACCTCTGCCGCTGCGCCTGCTACGAGCAGATCTCCGACGCGATCCTGGCCACCGCGGGGGCGACGCGATGACCGCCCCCGTGATCGGAGGATCCCCGAACCGCATCGGCGGGATCGGGCGTGTCACCGGCGACCAGGAGTACCTGGCCGACATCCACACCGACGCGCTCCACGCGAAGCTCGTCCACCTTGACTGCGCCCGCGCGCGGCTCATCGGCATCGACGGATCGGCGGCGCTCGCGCTGCCCGGCGTCCGGCTGGTGATGACCGCCGCCGACCTCCCCGATCCCATGCCCCGCTACGGCCCCCAGGTCTCGGACCGGCCGATCCTCGCGGTGGGGGAGACCAAGTACCACGGCGATCCGGTCGCCCTCGTGGTGGCCGACACCCGCGAGCTGGCCGAACAGGCTGCCCGCCTGGTCAAGGTGGACTACGAGGAGCTGCCCGCGGTGTTCACGGTCGCCGGAGCGCTGGCGCCCGACGCACCGCTCGTCCAGGACCCGGCGATCCGCGGCGGCGCGGGCCTCGCGCTGACCAACGTGGTCACCGAGCACCGCGTGGGCTGGGGTGACGTCGAGGCCGAGGAGGCGAAGGCCCACCTGGTCGTGGAGCACAGCTACAGCTTCCCGATCGTCACCCAGTTCGCCATCGAGCCGCATGCCGTCATGGCGGCCCCCGACGGCGACGGCGTGGTGGTCTGGAGCACGATCCAGCACCCCAACTGGCTCCAGAAGCTGATCGCGGGCCTGGTCGGGATGCCGCTGGCCAAGGTCCGCGTGTACGCCCCGGACCCCGGGGGCGGCTTCGGCGGCAAGCAGCACGCCAAGCACGAGCCGGTCGTCGTCTTCGCCGCGCTCAAGCTCGGACGCCCGGTCCGCCTCGTGCTCACGCTCGAGGAGTCGTTCCAGGCGGTCCGCAGGGCAGCCTGCGAGTCGCACGGCCGCACCGGGTTCGACGCGGACGTGCGACTCGCAGGCTGCCC
>JBAXFC010000409.1:0-3878 GCA_037140135.1 Chloroflexota bacterium | reverse complement strand
GCAGCTCGGCCACTGCGGCCGCCGTCTCCTCGCCGATCTCTTGCGTATCGGGCGAACTCGCACACAGCACCAGCGCCAGGTCGGGATCGAAGTGTCGCGCGGCGCGAAGCAGGTGCGCGATGCCCTTCTGCCTCGTGATGCGTCCGACGAACAATGCGTAAGGACGTGTGGGATCCACGCCGAGTTCGCTCAAACCATCGGTGCCCGAATCGGGTCGGTAGACCGAGCAGTCGATGCCGTTGTGCACGACGTGCACCCGCGTCGGGTCGACTTCGGGATACGTGGCCAGCACGTCGGTACGCATGCCTTCACTGACGGCAATCACCGCGTCGGCTGCCATGTAGGCGGTGCGTTCGGCCCACGAGGAGATGCGGTATCCGCCACCCAGCTGTTCTGCCTTCCACGGGCGCAACGGCTCGAGCGAATGCGCGGTGAGCACGTGAGGGATGTCGTACAGAAGCTTGGCGAACTGTCCCCCCATGTTGGCGTACCACGTGTGCGAATGCACCACGTTGGCGTCCGCGGTCGTGCACTCGGCGAAGAGGACGCGGACATGTGGCCCGGGCCGCTTGTGCTCGGTGGCGGCGGTGAACGTGGCCTGGGCCACCTCGTCCGGCGTGAAGCCCAGCTGGGCGGCCCGGCGCAGGGTCTCGGCGACGATGCCCGCGAGGGCATCGGCTCCCCGGCGGACGGGCGGCCGGTCCACGACCCGGGTGCCGGCGCCATGACGGCCGATGACGTAGTTCGCGTCGGCGAGGCGCCGGTAGACGGCGCGGATGGTGTTGGGGTTGACACGCAGGGCCGCGCCCAGCTCGCGCACGGGCGGCAGGCGGGTGCCAGGCTGGAGGCGCCCGGACTCGATCTGGTAGGCGAGCTGCCAGTAGATCTGGGTGGAGATCGGGACGTCAGAGTCGCGCTCGATGTCGAGGGCGTGGCCCCTGGACGGCGCCGTGGTCCCCGCGGCCCCCGCGGCCGCCGAAGGCTCCGCGGCGAGGGGCCGTTCGGCGCTGATGCTGGTCCGTTCGGCGCCCACGGACGGGCCATTCCGGCTACTTGACACAGTGGACTAGTCCAACTACCGTTCGATTTGGCCTAGTTGACTATACCAACGTACCCGGCCAGCACCAGAATCGAGCGGTCCCATGGAACTCCTCATCATCGCGATGCTCCTGGTCATCGGGGCGGCGTTCGCGGTCATCGCCACGGACCTCGGCACGGACACCAGGGACATGGACGAGCCCGAATCGCTGCACGGACACCACGTCGGCATCGGCTGATCTTCGCACCTTCCCGGACGCCGGTCCCTCTCTCCCTCCAAACCGGCGCCCAAGCTCTTCGACCCCCGGGCACCCACCCCGGGGGTCGCGGATTCTCCGGCCCGGTGTGCTGCGCCCTCACGCGTGGGGCGGCGGCTGCCCGATCTCGCTCAGGGTGTGCCGGTAGATCGTCGCCCCGTCGATCCCCAGGGAGGGCGATACCAGCGAGGAGAGATCCGCCACCAGGCGCTGTTCCAGGTGCGTCCCGGCGTGGCCGTCCACGATGCGGGCCGCCTTCGCGGCGCAGCGCATGACCTGCCGGGTCTCCTGGCGCCAGGGATCCTCCCAGAACCAGCCGCAGGACGAGAACATCGCGAGGCGCCAGCGCTGCGCGTCGAGGATGTCGAGCAGGCGGCGGCGGTCCTCGGCCGACGAGCGGTCGCCCAGGACCCGGATCGCGAAGGCCTCGGGCTCCTCGGCGCCGACGACCACGTCCACGTACTGGTCCCGCACCGCCCACAGGCTCTCGATCCCGGGCAGCCCTGCGGCCATCGCCTCGGTCACGGTGTCCACGGCGCCGGCGAGCCGCTCGAAGGCCGCGCGGAGCGGCCCCTTCCACCGGCCATCGTGGGCGCACGGGCACTCGCCGCTCCAGCGGAGCACGCCGTGGTGGCAGCTCCACGAGCTCCGGTCGTTGATCCGGATCTCCGGGTGCGCATGCTCCTCGGGCGCCTCGGCGATCCGGGCCAGCGTCACCACGTCGAAGCCGCGATCGAGGAACTCCTCGCCGGGTGCGACCAGGCGGTCGAGGAACAGGTCGCGGAAGGTCTGGTGATGGCCGTAGAGCTCGCCGTCCGAGGCGATGACCAGCATCGGCGCATCGCCGTCCGGGAGCCGGCCCGACAGGCGGGGTGCGATTCGCTCGCGGGCGAAGCGGTCGGCGTCGGCGGTGACCTCCGGCTGGAAGGAGATGGCGCCCGACAGGTCGGCGTCGTAGAAGACGACGTTGATGTGGCTGTTGCTCCCGGTGTCCACGCGGTAGGGCCGCCGGTTGTCGAGACCCTGGCCCGCCGCCTGCCACGGAGCGAGGATCGTGGCCGTGATGCCCTCCTCGGCCATGATTCGCAGCGTGGCGAGATCGACCGCGGTCTCCGGCAGCCACATGGCCGTGGGCCGTCGCCCGAACCGGAGCTCGAAGTCCCGGAGGCCCCAGCGGATCTCCGTCCGGCGGTCGTGCATCGAGGCCAGCGGCAGGATCGCGTGGTGGAAGCTCTGCGCGATGCCGGGTCCGTGGTCCGAGCCGCCACCGCGCGTGTCGGCGGCCGCAAACGCGGCCAGCACGTCGGGAGCGTGCTCGGCGAGGTAGGACGTCAGCGTGGGCCCGAGGTTCCAGGACGCGTGCTCGAGCGTGTCGCGCTCCGCGTTGGGGCGGTAGCACTCCTCGATGATGCGGGCCGTCCAGTCCCGGTACGGTGCCGCCGACGGATCGGGCGGCACATGACCGGCGAACGGGTCCGTGCGCATCGGCTGGTAGAAGTGGGCGTGGACCACCAGGCGCGGACGGGCACTCATGCCACGGATTGTCGCACCCGCTCCACCGTCCACACGGGGGGCCGCAACGGGCCCCCGTCCGGGTGGGGTCAGTCCCCGGCGCCGGTCTCCTCGGCGGCCCGGTCGCGGCCCACGGCCACCTGCTGGGTGACGGCGAAGCGGCGTGTCTCGCCGGGCTCCAGGCGGACCGGCCACGAGAACAGGAGCGAGCTGCCCTGGTAGACGCGCTCGAAACCGGCCTCGGAGTTGGAGATGGTCTCGATGGGGCTCCACCAGGCGTCGGCCGCGGGTGTCGGTCGAGCCTCGATGGCGACGCCGATCCAGTCGTTGCCGTAGCCGATGGCCTCGACCGCGGCCGCCTGGCCGGTCCCATCGTGCGCGGAGCGGCTGCCGGCCACGTCGTACCAGGCCTGCGGGTTGCCGCCGCCGCCGAGCAGGTGGAGCGACAGCTCCAGGCCCAGCCGTGCCTCCACGGGCGCGGACCCGCGGTGGATGACCTCGAGCTCGACGGTCAACGCGGGGTCGAGGCGGGTGCTGCCGAGACGGATCGTCTTGGAGATCCCCACCGGCTGGCCGAGCACGTTCCCGTTGCGCGAGAGGGAGACCTGCCCGGGGGCCAGGTGGTCCATCTGCCACTCGCCGTCACGGAAGTCCGCCAGCTCGCGCTCGCCGGCGTCGGCGAACGCCTGGGGCGTCACGCCGGGCTCCAGGAACCGGACGAGGCCGGTGCGGCGCTCATGGGTGTCGTAGTGGAGGTGGGCGGCGAGCCCCTCCTCCTTGACCATCACGATGTCGTGGATCGAGGTGACGGCGCCGTCCGCGCCGGGCGCTGCGGCCTCGGCCTCGGCCGCGTCGGTGGCGTTGACCTTGGCGTCGTGGTCGCGCAGCGTCTGGTGGTAGGCCTCGGGCCGGCGCCGGAGCACCGATGTCATCGCGTGGCGGGCCGCCCGGATGTCCCAGGCGCCGATCCCGGCACCCTCGGAGGGCTTGACGGTCACGACCTGGCCCGGCTCGGAGAGGATCGCCTCGGTCCGCCCGTCCATGTCGAGGTCGGCCGGCGCCGCCCCGCGC
>JBAXFC010000408.1:0-3917 GCA_037140135.1 Chloroflexota bacterium | reverse complement strand
GTGCAGGGTCCAGAGCCCCAGCTGGGCGAGCTTGTAGAGCCGGACCTCGAAGCCGTCGTAGTCGGAGACGTCGCGGTAGCGCGGGAATTCGGTGACCAGGCGCTCGAGGAGGCCGTCGCCGCCGGCGTACATCGCGGGGGCGCAGTCGGCGGCCCAGTGGCGCCAGCGGCCGCGGTAGCGGTCCGCGAGGACCCGGCCGACGTCGTTGATGATCGCCGTCCGCTCGGGCAGCATGGGCATCTGGATGGAGCCCGTGAACAGCCGGTCGATGTCGTCGATCGTGGCCTCGGCCATCCAGGCGCCGTCGAGGACCGGCACGCCCGCATCGAGCGCGTTGAGCACGCAGGCCGTCATCCCCTCCGAGTCCGACCACCGCCGGCCACCGCGATCCGCTTCGAACCGGTCACGCGTCGCGAAGTCCGTGAACGCGAAGTTGATCGCGTTGGTGAACATCAGGAAGTCCGTGAGCAGGTCCGGGTCGCCCGGGGTGTCGAGGGGCATCGAGGCCGTCGGCCAGCCCAGCTCCTCGGCTGCGAGCCACTCGGCGGCGCGCTCGATGGCATCGGTGTCCGTGGTGACATGGCGCGAGACCGCGATGACCGGCAGGACCGACGCGAGCACGGGGCTGGACCAGGACGGGCTCTCGGGCACGGGGACCTCTGGAGGCGGCGGGCGTGTCCTCCGCAGGATGCCCGTTCTCCGGCGGGGCCGCCCGCCCGTCCGGCATCGGACCGGCATCGGACCGGCATCCGATCGGCCCGGATCGGCGAACAGTCTCCCGAGGAGGTCACGTGACGATGGGTATCAGCACCACGATCAACCGGTTCCTGGGCGAGCGGCTGGCCGCATCCGGCCGCATGGCGGTGGTCGAGACGACGGGGCGTCGGAGCGGGCAGGCACGCCGCACGCCAGTGGGGTTCGCCAAGGGCCCCGGGGGCGAGGTCTGGATCGGAGCGGGCAGGGCGGAGTCGCACTGGCCGCGGAACCTGCTCGCGAATCCCGGCTGCAGGGTTCGCATCGGCCGCGAGGAGCACTCGTATCGGGCCGAGGAGCTCACCGGCTCCGAGCGCGAGCACGCCCTGGCGGCGATCCATGCCAAGTACGGGGAGCGGGCGGCCCGCGTGGGGACCGGACCGGTGTTCGTGCTGCGGCCGGCGCTCTCGCTCGCGGGCGGCATCGAGGCGGGCCAGTCCGCCGTGGCCTGACGGTCCGCGGAGGCCTGACGGGGCACAATGGCCGGGCGACAACCCCGTCGCCCGAACCGCCGGAGTGCCATGACCCGACTCGCCGACCGCGTCAGCCTGCGCCTCGTGCTCGGGTTGGGCGTGGCCATCGGCATGTGGGTCGTGGTCATCCTGATGGCCGATCGCTCGATCGATGTCACCGAGCCGTTCGCGGGCCGATGGGTCACCGCACAGGACGCCCGCTCCTACTACGACCTCGATCTCGCGGACCTGTACACGGGGCGCACCAACTGGAACACCATCGGCGCGTACCCGTACTCGCCGGCCTTCGCGGTCCTCGTGTACCCGCTCAACCTGCTGCCGTGGCCGCTGTTCGTCGCGGCCTGGACGGCCATCCTGCTGCTCGCGGTCTGGCGGCTGACCGGGCCCGACTACCTGCTGCTCGGCCTCCTCGTGGGCGCGATGGAGATCGCGGGCGGCAACGTGTCGCTGCTGCTGGCGGTGGCGATCGTCGAGGGGTTCAAGCGGCCGTGGACCTGGGCGTTCGTGCTGCTGACCAAGATCACCCCCGGGGTGGCGCTCCTGTGGTTCGTGCTGCGGCGCGAGTGGCGGCAGCTGTTCCTCGCCCTGGGGACGACCGTGGCCGTGGTTGCGGTGACCTACGTGTTCCTGCCGGGGGCGTGGCACGACTGGATCTCGCTGCTCGTCGCGAACACCGGCAAGGGCGGCACGTGGGCGGCCGTGCCGGTCCCGCTCCTGGTGCGCGGACCGGTCGGCGTGCTGCTGATCACCTGGGGCGCGCCGCGGAACCAGCGCTGGGTGGTACCGGTGGGCGCGATGCTCTGCCTGCCGGCGCTCTGGTACGGGTCGCTCTCGATCCTGTTGGCCGTGATCCCGCTCACGACCCGCGAGGAGCGGGGGCGGGCGTGGGCGCGAATGGCCGGGCTGTTCCGAGGGCTGCGGCCGGCGTGAGGCGAGGCGTCTGCGGGCGCGTCCGTCACGCCGGGCGGTCGGCGGAGCCGGTCAGGCGTCGTGGCAGGGCGGGTCAGGCGTCGTAGCGGGGAGCGCGCGGGCGGCGCTCGCGCCGGTTGGCGACCCGGTGCACGAACAGGAACAGCACCGCGAGGCTGCAGGCGACGTAGAGCCACCAGACCACATCGAGCTTCGAGTCGGTTCCGGCGAGCAGGCCGTGAGCGGTGGCGAGGACGAACACGGCGATCGAGAGGGTGTGGACCGCCCGCCACAGGCGGACGCCCATCCAGCGCCGGCCGAAGAATCCGACCGCGAAGAAGATCCCTGCGTACAGGGCGACCTGGCCCACCAGCGTCGGCACCTGCCGGTACGGGGAGAGCCCGGGGACGAGCAGCGTGACGATGTCGAAGCCGATGTACGCGTCGCCGAGGAGCAGGAGGACATGGGCCGCCGTCAAGGCGAGGCCGCCGAGGGCGAGATCCTGGTGCAGGGCGTAGGAGACTGGCCGCCCGACGATGGCATCGAGGATCCCCGAGGTCATCGCGAGGCCGTAGCAGACCGACCCGGTGAAGGCCAGGTAGGCCAGCATCGCGGTGATCCGGGACGCGGTCCAGAAGAGCTTCTCGGGCGCAACGCCCGCGATGCCCCTTGTGGCCGGCCCGGCCAGGATGCCGATCGAGATGCCGACGGCCAGGAGGACGAGGCCGAATCCGAGCTCCCGGAGGCCGTGCCGTGCCGGAGCGGGCTCGACCGGAGCTTCTTGGGGGGAGGGCAGCGGGCGTGTCCGGGCATCGGAGGGGGTGTCGAGCGTGGGCACGGGTCTGCCCCCGGGAGCGCCGGCGGCGAACGGGAGCGAGGCGGTCCGACCCGCCGCCCACGCCGGAGGCTGGTCCGCCGAGCCCGCCGGCTGGGCCGGGGTCTCCGGCAGGACGAAGGGTCCGGGGCGGATCACGCCATCCATCGTTCGACTCCGGGAAATCGCAGCTGGGTGTCGCGGTCGGTGAGGGCGATCGCGGTCGCCCCGGCGGCCCGCAGGTACGGGGCGGCGCCGGCGCCACGCAGCACGACCACCTTGGCGAGGGCTTCGGCGGCGATGGCGTCGGGCGCGATCACGGTGGCCGTGACGACGCCCGCCGACGCCGGCTCACCGGATGCGGGATCGACGATATGGCTGCGGCCGTGCCACGCATGCCGGTAGGTGCCAGAGGTTGCGACGCCGATCCGCACGGACTGTCCGAGCGGCAGCCTGATGACGCCGATCGGCGCCAGGGTGGACGGATCCGGATCGCGCGGGTCCTCGATCTCGATGTCGAAGGCCATCGAGCCGTCGGAGCGGACCGCGATGTCACCGTCGCACTCGACGAGCGCGACCGGCAGGCTCCCGATCCCGGGCAGGCGCAGCGCCCGTTCCGCGAGCCAGCCCTTGGCAACCCCGGACAGGTCGAGCCTGGCGCCCCCCGGTCGCGTGACCCGATCGCCGGCGATGTGCCAGGCACCGGCCGGGACCGCCGGCCGGCCGAGCTCCACGTGGAGGCGTGCCTCGAGCACTCCGGCATCGACGAGTCCGCCGGACAGCCGCCGGGCGACGGCGGCCGCATGGAGTGCCGCGGCCAGGGTGGGTGGCACGACCACGTCGACCGCCGGGTCGGCGTTGAGGCTGGAGAGGTCGGAGTCGGGGTCCTGCCAGGAGAGCCGCGAACCCCACGCGGCGACGCGGTCGAGCAGCGCGGCGGCAGCTCGATCGCCGGCTCCGGCCAGCAC
>JBAXFC010000407.1:0-3934 GCA_037140135.1 Chloroflexota bacterium | reverse complement strand
GTCCATGACTTCGCCCACCACGGATGTCCTGGTCATCGGCGGCGGCATCATGGGCGCGTCGATCGCCTACCACGCGACGGCGGCCGGCCTGCGCGTCACCGTGCTGGAGCGGGGCGCCATCGCCGGCGGCACCTCGTCCGCCTGCGAGGGCAACATCCTGGTCTCGGACAAGGCAGGCGCTGAGCTCGAGCTTGCCCTCCTCTCCCGGCGGATCTGGCAGGACGAGGCGGACAACCTCGACCCGGAGAGCATCGAGTTCGACGCGAAGGAGGGCGTCGTCGTCGCCCGGCACGAGGAGACGGCCTCGGCGCTGCGCGACTTCTCGGCCCGGCAGCGCTCCGCGGGGGTCGAGGTCACGGACCTGGACCCATCTGCACTCATCGAGCTCGAGCCCAACCTCGCCCGCGACGTCGCGGGCGGTGCCTGGTACCCGCAGGACGCCCAGGTCCAGCCGATGCTCGCCACCGCCCGCCTGCTCGCCCGCGCCCGCGTTCGCGGCGCGACGGTCCAGGTGGGGACCGAGGTCACGGGCTTCCTGCGCGATGGCTCCGGCAGGATCGCCGGGGTGACAACGGCCTCCCCCACCCTGCCGGCGGTGAGCGCCCGGTGGGTCGTGAACGCCGCGGGTTCCTGGGCCGCCGACATCGGAGCGCTCGCCGGGGCGCCGCTGCCGATCCTGCCGCGGCGCGGGTTCCTGCTCGTGACCGAGCCCCTGCCGGTGATCATCCGGCACAAGGTCTACACCGCCGAGTACGTCGCCAACGTCGCCAGCGGCGACGCAGGCATCCAGACGAGCGTCGTGGTCGAGGGAACAAGGAGCGGCACGATCCTGATCGGCTCGTCACGCGAGCGGGTGGGCTACGACCGCACGGTGAACGTGGACATCGTCCGCCGCCTCGCCGCCCAGGTGATCGACGTCTTCCCGGTGCTCGCTGGGGTGACCCTCCT
The DNA here is from genome assembly GCA_037140135.1 of Chloroflexota bacterium. Classification (GTDB taxonomy): domain Bacteria; phylum Chloroflexota; class Limnocylindria; order Limnocylindrales; family CSP1-4; genus CAIXZV01. The sequence goes on along the minus strand of JBAXFC010000407.1, from coordinate 2,986 downwards.
GCGCTCGTATCTCGGCTTCCGACCGTACTGCCCGGACCACCTGCCGGTCATCGGCGAGGATCCTCGGGCACCGGGCCTCCTGCACGCCGCCGGCCACGAGGGTGCCGGCATCTGCCTCTCCGCCGCCACCGGGCACCTGCTCGCCCAGGTCATGGCCGGGCTCACCCCCGACTTCGACCTCTCCCACTTCCGGCCCGACCGCTTCGCGCAGGCCGCAGCATGAGCGCCACCGCGCCCCGTGTGGTGGACGCCGTCACCTTCACCTTCGACGGCCGCGAGCTGACCGCAGCGCCCGGGCAGTCGATCGCGGCGGCCCTCCTCGCCGCCGGGATCCGCTCCTGGCGCACGACACGCGTCGAGGGCCGCCCGCGCGGGCTCTTCTGTGGCATCGGCGTCTGCTTCGATTGCCTGGTCACCGTCAACGGCACTCCCTCGCGGCGCGCCTGCCTCACCGAGGTCCACGAGGGCGACCGCGTGGAGCACCAGGAAGGGGCCGGCCATGCCGACGAGGCCTGCTGACCCGATGGCCGGGACGGATGCGCCCTTCGACATCGCCGTCATCGGCGCGGGTCCGGCCGGCCTCGCTGCCGCGGTGGCCGCGGTTGGCGCCGGTGCGCGCGTCGCCCTGGTCGACGCCTCGGTGCGGCCCGGCGGCCAGTACTGGCGTCATCGTCCCGCGGACGACGGTGCCCTCCACCACGACTGGGCCACGTTCAGCGCGCTCCGCGACGGCGTCGAGGCCGGCGTGCGCGCCGGCGGTCTGGTCCACCTCACCGGGCACGGCGTCTGGCACCTTGAGCGGGCTGCCGACGGGTTCACCGTCCACGCCGTCGCCAACGACCATGACGTGGAGATCCGGGTGGAGCGCGTCGTCATCGCCACCGGCGCCTACGACCGCCAGCTCCCCTTCCCGGGCTGGACGCTCCCGGGCGTCTTCACCGCAGGTGGCGTCCAGGCACTGCTCAAAGGCCAGGGCGTCGTGGCCGGCAAGCGGATCGTGGTGGCTGGGACGGGGCCCTTCCTGCTCCCCGTTGCTGCAGGGCTCGTGCACGCTGGGGCCGAGGTGGCAGGCGTGCTCGAGGCCGGGCGGCCGACCGCGTTCCTGCGGCACCCGATGACGGCCGCCCGTGCGATTGACAAGCTCGTCGAGGGCGCCGGCTACATGGCCACGCTGCTGCGCCACCGGGTCCCCTACCAGACCCGCCGGACGGTCATCGAAGCCCACGGCCAGGACGAGGTCGATGGCGTGACCACCGCGGCGCTCGACGCCGACTGGCGGATCGTGCCGGGAACCAAGGAGCGGATCGAGTGCGACACGGTCGCGGTGGGCTACGGGTTCACGCCCCAGGTGGAGCTCGCTGTGGACCTCGGCTGCGAGATGACGCTCGACATCGACGGCAGCCTCGTGGTCACCGCGGACGCCACCCAGCGCAGTTCCGTCGATGGGGCCTGGGTGGCAGGCGAGGTGTGCGGTGTGGGCGGCTCGGCGCTTGCGGTGGTCGAGGGACGGATCGCGGGGCTGCACGCGGCCGCGGCCGTGACCGGCGCGCCGCCCTCGTCCGGAGAGCTCTCGGCGGCCGTTGCGCGGCGCGCCCGCCTGCGCGAGTTCGCGGCCCTGCTCCCGGTCGCCTACCCCGTCCGGCCGGGCTGGCGCACCTGGATCACCGGCGCCACCACGATCTGCCGCTGCGAGGAGGTGCGCGCCGACACCCTCCGTGAGGCCGTCACCGATCTCGGGGCCACCGACGCCCGCTCGGCCAAGCTGTTCTCGCGGGCCGGCATGGGCCTCTGCCAAGGCCGGGTCTGCGGCTACGCGACCGCGGGCCTCGTGGCCGACGCCTGCGGGCGCGACGTCACCGCCGACGATCTCGCGTCCACGGTCCGCCGCCCGATCGCCGCCCCGATCACGCTCGGCGCGCTCGCCGCAGGCGCCATCAACCCGACCGCTCCTTCAACCCCACTGTCCCAAGCACCCGACCAGGAGGCATCCGCATGACCGCTCCGTCCAAGCCCTGGCACGGGATCCTCGTCGCCACGGCACTTCCCCTCCGCCCCGATGATTCGGGGGCGCTCGCGGTGGACTTCGACGGGTACGCCGACCACGTCACCTGGCTCGCGGCCAACGGCTGCCACGGCGTCGTGCCCAACGGCTCGCTGGGCGAGTACCAGACGCTGACCGCGGCAGACCGGGCGAAGGTCGTGGAGACGGCGGTCGCCGCCGCCCCCGAGGGCTTCGTGGTCATGCCGGGCGTCGCCGCCTACGGTGCCGACGACGCCCGGCGCTGGACCGAGCAGGCCGCCGAGGCGGGCGCCCCGTGCGTGATGCTCCTGCCGCCCAACGCCTATCGCGCGGACACCCGCTCGGTCATCGCCCACTACCGCGAGGTCGCCAAGGCCGGCGTCCCGATCGTCGCCTACAACAACCCCTTCGACACCAAGGTGGATCTCGTCCCCGAGCTGCTTGCGCAGCTCTACGGCGAGGGCTACATCGTGGGCGTGAAGGAGTTCAGCGGCGACGTCCGCCGCGTCTACCAGATCGCGGAGCTGGCGCCCGGCCTCGACGTCCTCTGCGGCAGCGATGACGTGACGATGGAGCTGGGCATGAACGGCGCCGTCGGCTGGGTCGCGGGCTACCCCAACGCCTTCCCGCGCGCCTGCGCCGACCTGTGGGAGCGCTCGCTCGCCCACGACTACGAGGGGGCGCTGGCGCTCTACAAGCAGCTCCATCCGCTCCTGCGCTGGGACGCCAAGACCGAGTTCGTCCAGGCGATCAAGCTCTCGATGGACATGGTGGGCCGGTACGGCGGCCCGTGCCGCCTGCCACGCGTCCCACTCACGCCCGAGCAGGAGGCGGTCGTCCGCGCCGCCACCGAGGCCGCGATCGCGGCCGGGCTCGCCTGACCGGAGAGGGCTGACGATGCGCACGAACCGGGTCTACCACGCGGTTGACTCGCACACCGAGGGCATGCCCACCCGTGTCATCACG
>JBAXFC010000406.1:0-3935 GCA_037140135.1 Chloroflexota bacterium | reverse complement strand
GCTCGAACGATGGCAGCGTGATCGACGGAAGTGGCAGGTTGCCGCACGCCGAGACCACCAGCACCAGCGCGATGACGGGCGCGACGAGGGTGGGGCGGCCGGCACGCGGACCGGGGCTGGAAGTCACGAAGGATCAACTCCCGGGGACGGTTCGGACGGGGCCGGATCGTAGCCCGCCTCGCCGGATGCCGCGCGAGTCGCCCAGAGCGAGGCGCCGATCGAGACCCCGAGGATGCCCACGATCACCGCCAGCGCCACGGGGATCGGCAGGTCAACCGTCCCGGCCGCCAGGATCTTGACTCCGGCGAAGACCAGCAGCGCGGCCAGGCCCTGCTTGAGATACACGAAGCGATCCATGACCCCCGCCAGCAGGAAGTAGAGCGAGCGCAGGCCCAGGATCGCGAACAGGTTGGACGAGAGCACGATGAACGGATCCGTCGTGATCGCGAAGATTGCGGGGATCGAGTCGATCGCGAACATGATGTCGGTCGTCTCGACCACCACCAGAACCGCGAACAACGGCGTCGCCAGCAGCTTGTCCCCGTGGCGGACGAAGAACCTCTGGCCGTCGTACGCGACTGAGATCGGGATCACGCGTCGGACCAGGCGCAGCACCAGGTTTCGCTCCGGGTGCACGGCATGGCCCGTCGAGCGCCACATCTTCACGCCGGTGGCGAGCAGCAGGATCCCGAACGCGTAGATCAGGACGTGGAACGATTCGAGGAGCGAGGTGCCGGCGATGATGAACACCAGCCGGAAGAGGATCGCCCCGACGACCCCCCAGAACAGCACCCGGTGCTGGTGGATCGCGGGGACGGCGAAGTACGAGAAGATCATTGCGAACAGGAACAGGTTGTCCATCGAGAGCGACTTCTCGACGAGGTAGCCCGCGAGGTACTCGCCACCTGCCTCAGACCCGCGGGTCAGCCAGACGAACCCGCCGAAGGCGAGCCCGAGCGAGATCCAGACCACGCTCCAGGTCCCCGCCTCGCGCAGGGAGACCACGTGGGCTTTGCGATGGAAGACGAACAGGTCGAGCGCGAGCATCCCTGTGATCAGGGCGCCCAGGACAGCCCACAGGATGGGGTCGGGGAGCAACGGGCGGACCTCCAGCTGAATCGATCAGCCGACGGTCTTCCCCGGCCGGTGCCGATGCATCCAGCCGGCGACGGCGGATCCGGAGTCCGGATCGTGATGACGCCGTCGCCTTGGTGGGGTACTCCCCGCGGTCCGTGAATCCTATCGGGCCGGGCCGGACATCGTCAATGCCGGAGGTCACGCAGTTCCATGCCAGCGGCAGCGGCGGCCAGTCCCCGGTGTTCCCGGCTGCGGAGGACGGCGGCCAGGCTGGCCACGGCCAGGGCGATGGAGCCGGTCGAACGGACCCGGCAGGACTGCCAGCACGAGGTACCCCGCCGATGCCCATCGCGAGCCGGATGGTGCGCGCGGCGACCGGGTTGCGGGCGCCCGGGTCGCCGCGGAGCAGGACCGCGTCCTCCCCGACGGTGGCGCCCGTGACGAGGAGGACAGCGTCGTGGCCGGCGAGAGCCACGATGGTGCCGATCCTGACGTTGGCGATCCCATCGACCGGGGCCGCCGCCATGCCCATCCCTTCCGCCGGCAGCATGTGGAGGGCGCCGGGAGCCACGAACGCGATCGTCCCGGCCGGCAGCCAGTCCGCCGTCATCCCGGTCAGGCGGCGGCCCGCCGTGACGTGGCGCTGCGCGAGCGGACGCGTGTCGATCGCCCGGCCGCGCGTGATCGCCCAGACCATCGCCCGGCCGAGGAGCGCGCCGGCCGTGTTGGCGATCAGGCTCGTGCCCACCGCGTGGATGCAGAGGACGTCGTCGACCCGAGCGGCCGGAGCTGCGGCGTCGCGCAGCGGATCGCATCAGGGTCGGGCAGCGGCAGCAGTGTGTAGGCCACGAGTCCGATGGTCCAGCACAGGAGCGCCGCCGAGCCGATCGTGCGCAGCGGTGTCATCGCCCCGCGCCGGCTGTACGAGACGGCGGCCAGCGGGACGGTGGAGTGCTACCGGCCGGAGGTGACGCGCGTGACGCCGCCCCAGGCCCCCATTCGATCGGCGCGCCCGCATGCGCTATCATGCGCGAGCCCCTCAGGGGGCACTTTCGGTCGGGGCGTGGCGCAGCTTGGTAGCGCGCATCGTTCGGGACGATGAGGTCGGAGGTTCAAATCCTCTCGCCCCGACCAGATCGACCAATCGAGATTGATTGGTCTCCGGCTCCGAAGGCCGCATCCCACCCGTGGGCCTTCGCGTAGGCCGTCAGGGTGAACGTGTAGTCGGTCACCCCCAGGACGTCGATCCGCTCGAACACGGCCTCCGCGATCGCGTGCCGCCCGGCGTCCGAGGTCTTTGCCCACAGGTCCGGAAGCGACTCGAGGTACACGCGCGCCTCGGCGGCCGTCGGGACGCGCGACGGGCGGACCACCGCCGCCTCTGCCTCGGCGTCGAGGCGCGCCATCGTCGCCTCCAGCCGGCCCAGGTCGCGGTCCTTCGCGAACCGCAGCGCGGCGCGCTCGCGCTCCCGTGTGATCCGGGCCTGGGCCAGGGCGTCGCTCCCGTCGTGCTCCGGCCGCGTGGCCTCGGCCGCGGTGCTGGCCCTGAGTCAGCCGGACCCTTGGCTTGCATATTGCAAGTCCATCTGTTATCTTGCACAATGCAAGTCAAGCAACGAACAACGATCCAGCGAGGAGCCACAGAAATGACCGACGCGACCGCGCCCGCCTACGCCATGGTGCAGATCAAGATCAAGGATCCCGCCGACTTCAACGAGCGGTACTCCCAGTACGTCTTCCCGATCCTGGCCGAGTACGGCGTCGAGATGGTCGCGGGGTCCACCACGCCGACGCCCATGGAAGGCGACTTCGACGGCAACTGGGCCGCGATCCTCCGCTTCCCGAGCATGTCGGCCGCCCAGGCCTGGTACGGCTCCTCGGACTACGAGCCCTTCAAGCAGCTGCGGATCAACGAGCTGACCGACTCCAACAGCATCGTCTTCCTCGAGGGCTTCCCGGTCACGGCGCCGGTGGGCTGACCGGCTCACAGCCCGGCTCGCGCGCTGCTCGCCGGCGCGGGAGATCACCACGGAGCGGGGGCCCGGGCGGGCCTGCCGCTCCGCTGGGCGGACGACGTGACCGCCGGGAGGCAGGTCACCTGGTTCGATCCCTATTTCAGGATTTCAGGCCACATCGGCCTCTCGCGGAAGGGAGACGCAGGACATGACGGCACGCGTGCTTGTCACTGGCATCAGCGGGTACATCGGGCAGCACGTGGGCGCCGAGCTGCTCCGTCAGGGCTATGAGGTGGTCGGGACCGTCCGCTCCGCCTCAAAGGCCGCGGCCGCCACGGCGGCCATCGCGCCCGCGGCCCCGGTGGACGGGCTCAGCTTCGCCGAGGTCGACCTCCTGTCCGACCGCGGGTGGGACGACGCCATGGCGGGCTGCGCCTACGTCATCCACGTCGCGTCGCCGTTCGTCCTGACCGAGCCCAAGGACGAGAACGAGCTGATCGCGCCCGCCGTCGAGGGAACGAGGCGCGTGATCGCCGCCGCCCAGCGCGCCGGCGTCAAGCGGCTCGTGCTGACGTCATCGACGGTCTCGATGATCGCCGGCAAGGACAGCGGCCGCTACGGGCCCGATTCCTGGTCGGACACCACCGCCAAGATCGGCGCCTACGCGAAGAGCAAGACGCTGGCCGAGCGGGCCGCCTGGGATGCGGTGGCCGGCGGGACGATGGAGCTCGCCGTCATCAACCCGGGGGTCGTCTTCGGCCCGTCGCTCGGGGCCAGTGCCGACGGCCAGACCGTCGCCATGATCACCGACATGATCGGCGGCAAGATGCCGATGATCCCCGACGTGGCGATGGGCATGGTGGACGTCCGCGACGTCGCCCGCCTACACGTCAAGGCGATGAC